>VRUH01000066.1 GCA_019456185.1 Candidatus Glassbacteria bacterium
CGAGGTAACAAAACCCCTTCGCCACGGGCAGGTAGGTTATATCGGTTGCCCAGACGTGGTTGGCTCTCGTTATCTCCAGACCCCGGAGCAAGTACGGGTAAATCTTGTGCTCCAGGTGCGGATTTGACAGGCGAGGCTTTTTGTACAGTGCCTGGATGCCCATCCTCTTCATCAGGGCGCTGACGTGTCCTCGGCCAACATTGCTGTATCCCCGGCCACGAAGCTCGTCTCGGAGGCTCCTGCTGCCCCAGAACGGGTACTTCATGTGCAACTCATCAATTAACCGCATCATCTCAAGATCGCGGTCGCTGACAGGGACAGCCTCGTAGTACAGGCTCGAGCGGGAAAGCTCAAGTATGCTGCTCTGGCGGGTCAGGGGCAACTGATGTGCACGGTCTATCATTTCTTTGCGCTCGACCCGCCCACACGTCCGAGCGCGCTGGCTAAAAAATCATTCTCCATCGCCAACTGCCCGATCTTCGCGTGGAGATCCTTGACCTCCCCGGCGGCGTCGGGCTTCCTGTCTCTTGCAAATACCTCGTCCGCTCGCTCCAGAAGCTGTTTCTTCCAATCCGTTATCTGGTTCGGGTGTACCTGGAAGCGCTCCGCCAGTTCCAACAGCGTCTGCTCCCCCTTGATCGCCTCCAACGCCACCTTCGCCTTGAATCCCGCCGCGTGGTTCCTTCTCGGTCGCTTTGTCATCTCCGCCGCTCCTTTCCGAATGCCTCAGTTTAGAGCAGCTTCACCACTTAAGCAACTGTACAGTTTTTCCAGACCAGCTCTGTGTCTTATATATTTTTCTGGCGTCAGCAATGCTTGGCTAAGGTTTGCTTGGGGATCAAGATCAACAGCCAATGTCTTATAATCGGCCCGATCCGCCGCGTGTGCTACTTGTATCGCCAATGTTGTTTTCCCCACACCGCCCTTCATGTTTATGAAGCTTATTGAAATAGCCATTTTCTTAACCTCTTTTCATCGTATAATATTAGAGTATATAAACAAAGAGAATAAGATTTTACATAGTTACCTCCTAATTATTTGAACCTTGTTATTTTATATTATCCTAATATTCACCATTTTTCAAGCCCAATAATTATTCTCACACTAATATTTCATTCTCTAGGCTTATTGACTTTTTTATCCATCTTATGTGCATTTGCCACGGAGAAATATCTCTAATCCCCCATGCCCGCTTTTCTTTTTTTTGACAACTTCCCCAACTTATCTGTTCGTTACAAGTTAGCTCACCGACCACTAAATGTAGTACCCTCCGCGAAACTATACCACATATAGGAAAATTATAACCGCCTGCCGGCCAACAAATTACAAAACGAAAAAGTGCATGGAAGCCCTTGACAACCTCGAATCCCGACCGTTAACTTAGATTTCCAGTCCGGGTTGAAAGGGGGTTTTGCGTGGACGCTCAGCAGCACGCGGGCCACGTGCGTTTTCCCCGCCGACATCCCCCGATCGTCCCGACTCGCAGCTATTGAATACCCGCCCGCCGGCAATTTCCGGCTGCTCGGTATCCAACGGTCGACTATACGGGGTAAGGAGCGCAGATGTCCAAGGAATTCGTCTATTTCAGCGGCGACTACGACCTCCCCGACAACTTTATCGACCTCGACAACGGCACAATCCCAGCAGCCTTTCTGATCGACAGCAACTCCCTCTACGGCGACGGTACCTTCGAGGGAATCCGGATCTACAACGGCCGGATTTTCAAGCTGCACGAGCACCTGGACAGGCTCTGGAACTCCGCGTCCAGCTTGCAGATAAAAATGCCCTGCACAAAGAAAGAGATGGCCGCGACCCTCTGCGAGCTGGGCCACCGCAACGAGATCCGAGGCACGGGCTATATCCGCCTGGTGGTCACCCGCGGGCGACGGCTGGACCTGGGGATCAACACCCGCAAGGTGAACCGCGCCACGGTGTTCATCATCGCCCGCGAGTTGCAGCTCTACCCCAAGGAGTTCTACGAGAAAGGCCTGTCGGTGATCACCGCCCGTGTGCGCCGCACGCCCAAGAACTGTGTCGACCCCAATGTCAAAACCTGTAACTACATCAACAACATCATGGCCGTAATCGAGGCCAACGCCGCCGAGGTGCCCGAGGTGATCATGCTCACCACCGAGGGCGTGGTCTGCGAATGCAGCGCCGATAATATCTTTATCGTCAAGGACGGCCTGGTGATAACCCCGCCCGAAGAGAATATCCTGGTGGGAGTGACCCGCAACACGATTTTAAGCTTGTGCAAGCGATTGAAGATACCGGCCACGGAGGAAAATTTCGGGCCGGAAGCGGTGCACAATGCCGATGAGGTATTCCTGACCGGCAGCGGAGCCGAGGTGGCCCCGATTGTGGAGGTCGATAAGCGCCGGATCGCCGATGGCCGGCCGGGGCCGGTCACCCGCCGCCTGATGGCCGCTTTCCGCACCGAGGTAGAGAACCCCGCCAAGAGTGTCGCAATTAGTGTCGCAATTTCCGATCGAGGGGAGTAGTCCTGTTGCCGCAAGAATTGACTGCCGAAGAGATCTGGACCAGGATCAAAACCGAGTGCGTGGGGCGGCTGAACAAGCAGACTATCGCCACCTGGCTCTCGCCCAGCCGGGCGGTATCGGTCCACGGCGACGGCCTGACCGTGGAGCTGAAAAACAAGTTCACGGTCTACTATGTCGAGCAGAACTACCAGACAATCCTGAACCAGGTGGCGGCCAACGCTTTCGAGCAGCCCTTCCGGATCGAGTTCGTGTTCACCGACGACGGAAACGGCCAGGAGCAGATGGACCTCTGGCAGACTGTCGCCAGCGAACTCGGCGGCAACGGCGGTGACGGTGAAAAGTCCCGTTCGGCCAAATCCTCCGCACGGCTATCCCGCGGCAACGGCTCCCCCGGCACGGTTGCGCTCAACCCTCGTTACTGTTTCGAAAATTTCGTGGTCGGCCGCAACAACCAGTTCGCCCACGCAGCCGCGCTCAGCGTGGCCGAGGCCCCGGCTACCCGCTACAACCCGCTGTTCATCCACGGCGGCGTGGGCCTGGGCAAGACCCACCTGATGCAGGCGATCGGGCACAGTCTGATTGAGTCCAACCGGATTGACCCGCGCAAAGTCTGCTATATCTCGGCCGAGGAGTTTCTCAACGAGCTGGTCAGCTCAATCGCCGGCGGCAGCACGATGGCTTTCCGCAACCGCTACCGCCAGATGGATATTCTGCTGATCGATGATGTCGAGTTCCTGTCCAAGAAAGAGGGTACCCAGGAAGAGTTTTTTCACACGTTCAACACGCTCTACGAGAACCAGAAGCAGATCGTGCTCACCTCCGACCGTCCCCCGCGCGAGATCCAGCACCTCGAGGAGCGCCTGCGCAGCCGGTTCCTGTGGGGTCTGGTAACCGATATCCAGGCGCCGGAATACGAAACCCGGGTTGCGATTCTCAAGAAAAAAAGCGCCGGCGAGAACCTGCTGATTCCCGAAAACGTCCTCGAGTATATCGCCGAGAGTATCACCGGCAACGTCCGTCTGCTGGAATGCTCGCTGAACAGTATCAAGCATTACTCCAGCACTCAGCGGACGAAGATCGATCTGGAGCTGGCCCGCAGGGCCCTGGAAAATATCTTCGAGAGCGGCAAGAGACATCTCAACGCCAGCGATGTGATCAGCCTGGTGGCCGACGACTACGGGATGTCGACCGCGGAGATTCTCTCCGCCCGGCGGAAAAAGAGTTTCGTGGAACCGCGGCAGACCGCGATGTATATCTGCAACAAACTCACCAAGCTTTCTCTGCCGGAGATCGCCGAGAGCTTCCACCGCAAGGACCATACGACCGTAATGCACGCCGTGCGCAAGGTGGAAAAGATCTGCGGGGCAGACAGCCAGTTCAAGGAAAGGGTTTACGGCCTGATGGATAAACTCCGTAACAGGAACATCGCCCTTGATAACTGAACAACCTGTGGAAAACCTGTGGAAACTGACATGGCCGGTATCTCTATATTCTCACTTGTCCACAGGCTTAGAAAATTTCCGGCAACTTATTCCTGCCCCGAACTCAGTTTCTCCACAGGTTGTTCCGAGCATCCTGCCGCCCTATCCTTAACCTGATAAATCTCTTACAGAGTTATCCACAGCATACACAGGGTCTAATAATAATAGTGTCTTTTTAAGATATACATACATATATTACATAGATGAAACCGTTGAACAAAATCAGGATTCAAAGGGATTGAATTTTCCGGGAGGTTAACAGGATGAAAATCAGCGTTGTTAAAAACAACCTGCTTCATGCGGTTTCGGCTCTCAGCCCGATAGTGCCGACTAAAAGTACCATGCCCGTGCTTTACAATATCCTGCTTGAGGCTGTCCAGGGCGACGGCGGCAGCTTGAAAATGATCGCCACCGATCTGGATATCTCGCTCAGCCACAGTATCAAGGCCACGGTCGAGAAGCCGGGAGCGGTCACGATCCCGGCCAAGAAACTGGGAGAAATCCTCCGTGAACTGCCCGACAGCCCGGTCAGTATCGAGCAGGTGGACGAGAAAGTAAAAATAGTCTGCGCTAAAAGCAGTTTTATCCTGTCCAGCCTGCCCATGAGCGATTTCCCGGTTTTCCCCACCAAGAGTTTCGAAGGAGCGTTCAAGGTCGAAAACCGGCTGCTGCGTAAACTGGTCAACGCCACCAGCTACGCCACCGGCCGTGATGAGGAACGCCAGATCCTCAAGGGTCTGCTTTGGGAGATCCGTCCCGACGAAACCGCGATGGTCAGTACCAACGGGCACCGCCTGGCCAAGATGACTGTCAGCGCTGAGTTGAAAGTTGAGAAAGCGCAGAATGTGGTCGTTCCTCCCAAGGCCCTGGAAATGGTCGAGAAACTCTGCAGCGAGGACGGCGAGGTGGAAGTGGTGATCGATGAAAATCACCTGGGGATCAGGGAAAAGGAAACTATCATTTTCAGCCGCCTGTTCGAGGGGAATTATCCCAATTACGAGCAGGTGATACCTTACCACAATAATGAGATCGCCATTGTCGATGCCGAAAAGATGAACGAGGCGCTGCGCAGGATGCTGATCCTGGCTAACACGGTTACCCACAGGGTCAAGCTCAAGTTCAGCGAGAACAGCATCAACCTGTCGGTTAAAACAGAGGACCTGGGCGAGGGCGAAGAGACAATCGACGCCGATTACCAGGGTGAATCTCTCGAAATATATTTCAACGGCAGTTACCTGATCGACATGCTGAAGTACAATGAGAGCGACCAGGTGAAAATCTGCATGCAGACCGGCGAAAGTGGCATTCTGGCGGTACCGGCCAACGAAAGTGAAAACCAGCGTTATCTCAACGTAATAATGCCGTTGAAAGTCACTGAATAGCAGGCACTTGTGAAAACCGTACAAAATGTATGGAGGCGCCGTCCTGCGCCCGGAACGTATAATTAATTATAATGCATTGCAAAAGCCCAATTTCCTTGACTTTCAAGGGCTTAGGACTTATTTTCACTGGAATCTTCAATTAGCGCTCGTCATGGGTGAAACTTGATTATCGAGCGCCTGAAACTGGATAATTTCCGCAACCTGGCCAACACCTCCCTGGAGTTTGCCGGCCGCGGACACCTGCTGGTCGGCGACAACGGCCACGGCAAGACCAACCTGCTTGAGGCGATCTATTACCTCACGCTGCTGCGTTCGTACCGCAGCAGCCAGGACGGGGATTGTATCAGTTTCGGCAGCGGGCATTTCAGTGTCCGGGGACACTGGCTCGACGACCAGGACCAGCGGGAAAACCTGGTGGTGGGATACGATGGGCGGCGGAAGAAGGTCGTTCTTTCGGGCGTGGAGAAGAAAAAGGTCAGCGAAGCGTTCGGCGAGTTCAAGAGTGTCGTGATCAGCCCGGACGATATCGCGATTGTCCAGGATGGACCGTCGCGGCGGAGAAGGTACCTGGATATCGTGCTTTCGCTCTATCTCCCGGGATATATTGACCGGCTCAAGCGCTACCGTCGCGCACTGTCCTCGCGCAATGTCCTGCTCAAGAAACACGCTGTAGACGGGAGCGTGATCCGTCCTTGGGAAGTGGAGATGGCCGTTTACGGATCCCGTCTGGTCGCGGACCGGCTGGAATTCGTGGGGCAGCTTGGCCCGGTTTACGGCCGCCTGTTCGAATCCCTGAGCGGCGGCGAGAACTCCGCGCTCGAATATGAAAGCGACCTGCTGAAGGCTTCGGGTTACAGCGGCCGGGAAGCTCCGGACCAGGAGGCGCTGAGCTCGGTGTTCGAGACCCGGCTGGAGGAGAAACGGCCGCAGGAGCGTGAACGGGGCAACACGCTGATCGGACCCCAGACAGATGACCTGTCGTTCGGCCTGAACGGTAAGCCCCTGCGCAGTTTCGGTTCACAGGGCCAGCAGCGCACGGCGGTGATCTGCCTCAAGATGGCGGAAGTAGAGTTGTTTCAGAGCAGGCGCGGAGTGCGGCCGGTGTTGCTGCTGGACGATATCTTCAGTGAGCTCGACCCTGACCGCAGCCTCCGTCTGCTGGCCGAGCTGGTCGAGCGGCACCAGAGTTTTATTACCGCACCGCGGATGGAGGCGGTTTTCGACAGTCTGGGACATCTGGCGCCTCTGCGGGTGCGGTGTGGTGTGGTGGAACCGATGTAGGCGCTGTGCGGGACGGGGTTTTGACTGAAATTTTACGCACTGGCGGAGGCTCGTCTTGGCTGGCCGCGGAAAGCAGCAGCCGGAGAGAATCGATGGCCTGATCGGCAGGGTGCTGGAAGAGGCCACCGGAGGCAAGCCTCCTCCTCCGGAATCGATCGCCGCAATCACCAGATGGGAACAGGCCGCCGGTAAAAGGCTGGCCGGGCACAGCCGGGCAGTCAGCCTGCGTTCGGGAAAGCTTTTTGTCGAAGTGCGAAGCCCTGTCTGGAAGCAGGAACTGCTGCTGTCGCGGCGGATGATAATTTCGAAGATGAACAGGCTGCTCGGCGAGCGGCTGGTGGTGGACATGGTCTTTACCGTGAGGGACTGGATAGATGGTTAAGGAAGCTGCTGACAAATACGGGGCGAAAAGTATTCAGGTTCTCAAGGGTCTGGAAGCGGTTCGCAAACGTCCGGGAATGTATATCGGCTCCACGGGCCAGCGAGGCCTGCATCACCTGGTCTACGAGGTGGTGGACAACTCGATAGACGAGGCCCTGGCCGGCTATTGCACCAATATCGAAATAGAGATCAGTCAGGGCAGCGAAATCTGCGTTACCGACGACGGCCGGGGGATCCCGGTGGATATCCACCCGACCGAAAAGATGCCCGGAGTGGAGGTGGCGATGACGTTCCTGCATGCGGGCGGCAAGTTCGACAGGGACTCCTACAAAGTCTCGGGCGGCCTTCACGGTGTGGGCGTCTCGGTGGTCAACGCGCTCAGCGAATGGCTGGAGGTAGAGGTGTCGCGCAACGGCAAGGTCTACCACCAGCGCTACGAGAGGGGGATCAAGGCCACCGACCTCAAGGAGATCGGCAAGAGTGAAAAGTCCGGCACGAAAGTAACATTCCTGCCCGACGATCAAATTTTTGACGACAACCTTTACGACTACGATGGTCTGGCCAGCCGGTTCCGCGAGCTGGCCTACCTGAATGCCGGGATCAAGATAACGTTCACCGACAGCCGCAACGGCGAGTGTCAAACACAGGTTTACCAGTATTCCGGCGGGATCAAGAGCTTTGTCGAGTACCTGAGCGAAAACCGCAAACCGATCCACGAACCGATCTACCTCTCCAAGGAAATCGGCTCGACCCAGGTGGAAATCGCCATGCTGTACGGCGACTACTACCAGGAGACGATTTTCAGCTACGTCAACAATATCAACACCCACGAGGGCGGCAGCCATCTCTCGGGGTTCAAGGCGGCGCTGACCAGGACGCTTAACGACTACGCCAAGAAAAACAACCTGCTCAAAAAGGCCGAGTTCACGCTTACCGGCGATGATGTCCGCGAGGGCCTGGTCACGGTGATCAGTCTCAAGATGTTCGACCCGCAGTTCGAGGGCCAGACCAAGACCAAGCTGGGCAACACCGAGATCAGGGGCGTGGTCGAGACGGCGGTCAACGAGCAGCTCGCGATTTTCCTCGAAGAGAACCCGTCGATTTCACGGAAGATTATCGAGAAGACAGTCTCCGCCGCCCACGCACGCGAGGCCGCCCGGAAGGCCCGCGATCTCACCAGGCGCAAGAACGCGCTGGACGGGGCGGGGCTGCCGGGCAAGCTGGCCGACTGCTCGCTGACAGACCCGGAGCACTGCGAGGTATACCTGGTCGAGGGCGACTCGGCCGGCGGCAGCGCCAAGATGGGCCGGGACCGACGCAACCAGGCGATTCTTCCCCTGCGCGGCAAAATCCTCAACGTGGAGAAAGCCAGACTGAGCAAGATCCTCTCCAATGAGGAAATCCGCACGATGATCACCGCGATCGGCACGGGTATCGGCGAGGAGGATTTCAATATCGAAAACGCCCGCTACCATAAAATCATCATTATGACCGACGCCGACGTGGACGGGGCGCATATCAGAATTCTGCTGCTCACTTTCTTTTTCCGCTACATGAAAGAGCTGATTGACCGCGGGATGATCTATATCGCCCAGCCTCCGCTTTACCGGATCAGCAAGGGCAAGCAGGAGCACTACGCCTACAGCGACCGCGAGCGCGCGGAATATATCAAGCGCATGGGCGGCAAGAACGCCAAATGCAATATCCAGCGGTACAAGGGCCTGGGCGAGATGAACCCCGATCAGTTGTGGAAAACGACGATGGACCCCGCAACCCGTACGATCCTCCAGGTTCGCATGGACGAGGCAATCGAGGCGGACCGGCTGTTTACGGACCTGATGGGCGATGACGTGGAGAGACGGCGCGAGTTTATCGAGCACAACGCCCGCTATGTGACGAATCTGGACATCTGAGGCGTTTCGGATTAGAATTAAGACAGAGTTGACGGCCGCACGGATAATTGCCTCCGTGCGGCCTGTTTGTTTTCTGACTGAAACCGGCCCGAAAACCAGCGTTACCGCAGAGCCAAAAGCTTAAGAATTTCCGTTTTTCACCGAATATATATAGTATATAGATGCCCACTGGAAATAAGCCCCAGCCAGTTGGGTTTACCGAAATTCTGCAAAATGCTGTAAACACGGGGGCTCAGTGCGCATAATCGCCAGGGGACAATCGATCCGGATCGAAAAATTGTCTGCCAGAGATCTTAACCATACTGCAGCGGTGGGATTGCTTTGCCTTTCCCTGCTGGCCGCAGCCTGCGACCGCGAGCCGCCGACATCCGCCGGGGTGACCGGCCTGTCGATCAGCGGGCAGATTCTCATCGGCGGGCAGCCGGGCCCGAATGTGGATCTGCGCCTGTTTGGCGATTTCGAGGCCACGGCGACCACGGACAGCCTGGGCAACTACCAGTTTACCGACCTGGTCACCGGGATCTATGCTGTCCGGCCTGTGCGCAGCGGGTTCGATTTCTCGCCGGACGATCTCGAGCTGGAACTCGAACGCAGCAGCGTGATCGGCCAGGATTTCACGATGATTCCCGAAACACCGTGGCTGCTGATCGACAAGGAGGAGGTCGATTTCGGCGCGGTCGAGATCGGCGATTCCCGCACCCTGATGATCGGGTTGTCCAACCTGGGCAAGAAACAGCTGACAGTCACCTCCCTCATTTCCTCGAATCCGGTCTTTAAGATTGCGAACAGCCCCGTCGTTGTCCCCCGCGACAGCCTGGTTTATGTGGAAATCATCTTCTCCCCGACAGCGGCCCCCCTGGTTTCGGCCACGATCACTATCTCCAGCGACGATCCGGCGTCTCCCCAGAAAACGGTCTCTGTCACCGGACGGGGACTCGCGGGGGGCAGCGCACAGATTGTGGTCACTCCCGGCCAACTGGGATTCCCCGCGGTCAGGGTCGGCTCCAGCGTCTCGCTGAAACTGACGATTACCAATCCGGGCACGGATATTCTCCATATCGACTCGGTCCTTTCCAGCCACCTCGCCTTCAGGGTCAACCTGCCGGCCAATGCGCTGGCCTTCGGACGCAGCCTCGAACTGGGCGTGACATTCGTCCCCACCGACACCGGCAGCATCAGCGGACAATTGAGGATTTCAACAGATGCCGTCAACTCGCCAAAAGTCTCGGTACTCCTTTCCGGGACCGCCATCTCCAGCCTCCCGTCGAGCATCGTCCTCGAGCCGGAAGCGGTCGATTTCGGCGAGGTGTTCCGCGACAGCCTGAGCTCATTGCCGCTGAAGGTGTCTAATACCGGTGATGACAGCCTGGTGATCACCGCCCTGCGAATCAATACCGGAGCATCGTTCTCTACCGCGTTTTCCGGCGGGACCGTAATCGCACCCGGCGAGTCCCGGGAGTTTACAGTCAGGTTCAGTTCCTCCTCACTCGGACAGTTCCGCGGCAGCATGACCATTTTCCACAGCGACGAGGAGCGCGAGGATATAATCGTGCCGCTCAGCGCCTCGGTGGTCGATGTGCCTCCGGAGTTCATCCGGCTCAGCCCGGACACGGTCCGGTTCGACTCGATCGGCGTTGGCGCGGAGTCTATCCAACAGCTCTGGATCGTCAATCCGAACAGCGTGCCGCTGTCGGTCTGGGCTTTCCAGCTTCCGGACTCGACCTTCAGCGTTGCGGTCGACTCGATTCCCGTACCTCCGGGAGACAGCATCCCGCTGGTGATAAGGTTCTCTCCGCAGGCCGAAGGTTCGTTCAGCGGCCGGCTGACCATGCAGACCAACGTGGTCGGCAGTCCCTCGCTGACTGTTCCGGTGGCGGGAAAGTCGTACCAGTCGGTGACAGGCGATATTTCGCTGACCGATACGCGAATCGATTTCGGCACCCAGGCGCTGGGTTCGGTAGCCGTGGCCAATGTGACCGTGAGCAACGACGGTGGTAACCGGCTGGCGATCCGTTCGGTCGGGACCACTAACTCCATTTTCGTGGTCACCTCCAGCCCGGACACGATCCCGGCAAACCAGGGCGGTACGATTACACTGGAGTTCAGACCGACCACCGTGGGCCTGTTCGCCGCCGACCTGCTGATCTCCTCCAGCGCCCCGGACAACCCGACAGTAAAAGTGACCCTGCTCGGCGGAGGGGTAGACACCTCGGCTACCGGCACGGCGCTGCTGACCCTCTCGACCCGCCTGGTCGATGTGGGCCAGGTGGTGCAGGGGCTGACAGGAACCTCCCTGCTTAATATCGGCAATATCGGCAAGGACACTCTGCGGGTATCCGGCTTCAGCCTGAGCCACGAGGAATTTTCAGTGTCGCCTCCACAACTCCAGGTGCCTCCGGGCAGCGAGCTGGCCGTGACTGTCGGATTCGCGCCCACGGTTTCCGGCGAGGTCAGCGGGACCCTGGTCCTGTTCTCCAACGACCAGTTGCGCTCCACCGATACGATCCAGGTGAAGGGCGTGGGCGTAACCGAAGGCGGCGTGATCGAGGACCGGGAGAAATTTATCCAGGGCGGGAGTTTCCTGATGGGCTTCGCCGGCGAGGAGGGTCCGGTGCGGCAGGTCACCATGAGCAGCTTCTACATGGACGCCTTCGAGGTCACGAACGAGCTGTATCAGGATTTTGTCGATCAGGGCGGGTACAACACCCAGGCCTACTGGTCTGATGAGGGCTGGAACTGGCGGCTGACCGGCACCGATTACGGGTTCGATTCCCAGAACCCGCGTCCCCGCTACTGGGCGGACTCGGGCGCGGTGCCGTGGGAGGCCGACCAGTACAGCAGCAGGCCCAACTCGCCGGTGGTGGGGGTGAGCTGGTACGAGGCCGAGGCGTACGCCCGCTTCCGCGCTAAAGCTCTGCCCACCGAGGCGCAGTGGGAGTATGCGGCACGAGGCAGCCAGGGGCGGATCTATCCCTGGGGCGATATCTGGTTCGGCGACCGCGCGAACCACGGCCAGTTGCGCAGTCCTTATTACGACGAGTCCGACGGCGACAGGTACACCTCGTCGATCTCGGCTTTCCCGCAGGGCCAGACCCCCACCGGGCTGTTCGGGATGGCGGGTAACGTGATGGAGTGGATCGCCGACTGGTTCGGACCCTACGACACGGCGGGCACCAACAACCCCACCGGGCCCTCCGCCGGACTGGAGCGGGTGCTGCGCGGCGGCTCGTGGCAGGGATCGAACGACTTGGCGCGAGGCTTCCACCGCAACAAAAGCCTGCCCAGGCTCCGCTACCCCGACGGTGGGATCAGGCTGGTGAGGAATTTCTGATAACCGGAAACCCGTGGTAATACACAAAGAGCATCGCAGAAGGATGCTCTTTGTGCATGTTAAGCACAGCAGAATTATTGCCCGTAACCACGACGCACTCCCCCATTACCGCCATTCGCCTTGTCCGTGGCCATCAGGCCGCGCACGCCGTAGCCGTTGCCGCCGCCGTTGGGCTGGTCGTGGCGGGCGTGCCGGGGGTGGTAGCCCAGGGCCACTTTGCGCTCGCCCAGCAGTTTCCTCAGTTCGGCCAGCAGCTCGTCGGTGGGTGCGGCGCGCAGCTCGCGGCTCTTGAGCAGGTAGGAGCCGTTGGGCTCCACCACGCGCAGGAACACCGGGTTGTCGCCGCCGTGGCGCAGCAGGATTTCCTGCAGGCTTTTCAGTTCGGCCTCACCGGTCCGCTCCGCCTCGATTTTCAGCTCCACTCCCACGCCTGAGTCGTCGCGCACGCGGTCCAGGCTCATCACCCAGTCGGCGATCACTTTCCCGCGCTCGTCGCGCTCACGCCTGCTGAATTTCCCGCTGACCAGCACGCTGGACCCCGGCTCCACGATCTCCCTGTGCCGCGCGAACACCTCGTTGAACACGAAAATGTCCACGCTGCCCAGCCGGTCCTCCAGCGTGATCACGCAGCTTTCGCGGCCGCGGCGGTCGAAAAAGATGCGGCGCGTACTGATCAGTCCGCCCAGGAAAAGCTGTCCGCCGCACTCGGCCTGCCTCTCCTCGAAATCGGCGCTGCTGGCCGAGGTGAACGCATCAAGCTCCTCCGCGTAGCGGTCCAGCGGGTGGCCGGAGATATAGAATCCCAGGTACTCCTTTTCAAATTCCAGGTACACGCCCGGGCCCCACTGCTCGTAACTGGCTGGCAGCTCGGGGAACCGCTCGTCACCGGCGGGCAGGGCGTCCTCGGCCACCCCGAACAGGCCCATCTGCCCGCTGGCCCGCTCGGCCTCCATCTTGCTCACCAGTTCGAGAGTGGGCTCCAGCACGGCCAGTTGCTGTTCCGGCTGTCCGGGAAGGGTACGGCAGGCGCCGGCGTGGATCAGGCTTTCCACCAGGCGCTTGTTGGTGGCCTTTTTGTCCACCCGGTCCAGGAAATCGCCCAGGCTGGTGAACGGGCCCTCGGCCCTGGCCTCGATGATAGCTTCCACGGCGCCCACGCCCACATTCTTGACCGCGGCCAGCCCGAACCGGATACCCTCGTCCACCACCGTGAACCCGACGCCGCTGGAGTTGACGTCCGGCGGGAGGATCGGGATTTTCATCCGGCGGCACTCCTCGAGGAAGATCGCCACCCGGTCGGAGTTGGTCATCACGCTGGTCAGCGTGGCGGCCATGAACTCGCGGGGGTAATGGGCCTTGAGCCAGGCGGTCTGGTAGGCAAGGATCCCGTAGCCCACGCTGTGGCTTTTGTTGAACCCGTAGCCGGCGAACTTGGCCATCTGGTCGAACACCGTTTCGGCAACCTTGGAGTCGATGCCTTTTTTCCGGGCGCCGTCCAGAAACTTTTCCTTCTGCTGCTCCATCACTTCGGCTTTTTTCTTGCCCATCGCCCGGCGGAGCATGTCGGCGCCGCCCAGGCTGAACCCGCCCATCTCGCTGGCGATCTGCATCACCTGCTCCTGGTAGACCATCACCCCGTAGGTCTCCTTCAGGATCGGCTCGAGGATCGGGTGCTGATACCTGACCTCGATCCGCCCGTGCTTGCGGTCGATAAAATCGTCGATCATCTCCATTGGCCCCGGACGGTAGAGCGCGTTCATCGCCACGATATCGCCGATTGTCTCGGGGCGAAGCTTACGCAGGTACTCGCGCATGCCGGAGGACTCGAACTGGAAGATCCCGACCGTCTCGCCGCCGGCGAACACCTCGAGCGCATCCCTGTCGTCCAGGGGGATGGCGTCCAGGTCGATTTTCTCGCCCGTGTGCCGTTCGATCATCTCCAGCGCGTCCTGGATCACGGTCAGCGTGCGCAGACCCAGGATATCAATTTTGAGCAGGCCGATTTTCTCCACCCCGCCCATGTCGAACTGGGTGGTGATCTCATCCTTGCGCGGCGAGCGGAACAGGGGCAGGTAGTCGGTGAGGTTGCCCGGGGCGATCACGACCCCGGCCGCATGGGTGGAGGCGTGGCGGCAGAGGCCCTCCAGCACCAGGCTGATCTCGATCAGCTTGCCGATTTTTTTGTCGTTGTCGGCTAGCTTTTTCAGGTCGGGTCGGCGCCTGAGAGCGTCCTCCAGGGTGATTTTCAGCTCCTCGGGGATCATCTTGGCGATCCTGTCGACCTCATCGAAACTCATCCCCATCACCCGGCCCACGTCGCGCACCACCGCATGGGCGGCCATCGTGCCGAACGTGATTATCTGGCACACGCTGTCGTCGCCGTACTTCTCGCGGATATAGCGGATAATCCGGTCGCGCTCGCGGTCGGAGAAATCGATATCGATATCGGGCATGGACACCCGCTCGGGATTGAGGAACCGCTCGAAGAGGAGGTTGTATTGCAGGGGGTCGATATTAGTGACCCGCAGGCAATAGCTGACCAGGCTGCCGGCAGCCGAACCGCGGCCCGGACCCACCGGGATACCCATGTCCTTGGCCGCGTTGACCAGGTCGGCGACAATCAGGAAATAGCCGGGGAAGCCGGTGTTCTCGATAATTTTCAGTTCTTTTTCCAGCCGGTTCTCGATCCGCTCGTCCACATTGTGGAACCGCAGTTTGGCGCCTTCGAACGCCTTTTCCCGCAGCAGGTCCATTTCACTGTAACCGGCGGGCAGGGGGAAATTGGGCAGGTAGTTGTCGCCGAACTTGAACTCGAGGTTGCAGCGCTCGGCAATTTCGAGTGTGCGCCGCAGGGCGTCCTCGTGGTCGGCGAATAACTCGTACATCTCAGCGGGGCTTTTGAGGTACAGCTCGTTGGTGCTGAACTTGAGCCGCTTGTCGTCCTCGATAGTCTTGCCGGTCTGGATACAGACCATGGCGTCCTGGGCCTCGGCGTGGTCGCGGCAGAGGTAGTGGGTGTCGTTGGTGGCCACCAGCGGGATATCCAGTTCGCGGGAGAGCTTGATCAGCTCGGGCATCTGCTTGCGCTCGATATCCAGGCCGTGGTCCATGATCTCCATGTAAAAATTGCCTTTGCCGAACACCTCGGTCAGCCGGCCGGCCATCTCGCGTGCGCGGTCCGGCTGGTCGCGGTAGATCGCATCGGCGATCAGTCCCTTGGGGCAACCCGAGAGCGCAATCAGGCCCTCGCGGAGGCTCTCCAGCAGTTCGAAATCGATCCGGGGCTTGTAGTAGAAACCCTCCAGGTATGCCGCACTGGTCAGCTTGATCAGGTTCTTGTAACCGGTCTCGTTTTCGGCCAGCAGAGTGATATGGTTGGCCACGCTGCCCCGGGAGGGCGGTTTGCGGTCGTGGCGGCTAGCCGGCGTGATATAGGCCTCGATGCCGATAATCGGCTTGATCCCGGCCTCGCGAGCGGTGGTGTAGAATTCGATTGCGCCGAACAGGTTGCCGTGGTCGGTGAGCGCCAGGGCCGGCATGCCGAACTGGAGAGCCTGATGGACCAGGTTTTTTGTCTTGGCCGCCCCGTCGAGCAGGCTGTAGTCCGAGTGGTTATGGAGGTGGACGAACGGCTTGTTCATCATTTACTCCGCGGCCTGCCCTGGGCCGGCGCCTTGTGGTCCGGGTGCAGCTGGAACGTATTCAGGATCTCATCCAGCTGGAAAAGATAGCGGTATTTGTTCCTGCGCAGATCCGGGCAGAACAGCAGGCCGTCGATATAATAGCGGCGTTTCTGCTCCGGGCTTTCGATGAGATGGGAGACATAAATCCCGCCGCTGATTTCCTCGCGGTTTTCCCAGACCCCGTAGACCCGCAGCCGCTCCAGCCCGTTAGCCACGACGGTCGAGGTGTCCACCCGCTCGACCAGGGTTGCCTGCGAGGGATAGATAAATTCAAGCAGCCGGCTGCGGTTGGCGGCCAGAGCCGGCTGGCTTTTTTCCAATTGGGCTGCGTTCTCTTCCCAGGTGATAAAAACACTGCGTACCGGCTTCATGTGGACAAACAGGAGTTCGTTCTCCGCCAGCGAATCCTGCCTGATCTGCGCGTAAACGTTGGGCAGTTCGATAGAAAATCCCTGCGCGACAGCCAGCGAATCGGCCAGCAGCGTGTCGCGGCCGCTGTGGTACATGCGGGACATCTCCTGGGCCTCCACCTGACGGATAAACGCGTTGAAAATCTTCTCGCCGTGGGCCACCACCAGCCGCGGGATATCCTCGTCGGCGGGAGCGGCCAGGCCGACCACCCGCTGGCCGTCGGCCCAGACGTCGATCTGGTTGAAAAAGAGGCCCTCGCCCTGCCGCAGCCTGGCCATCGTGCTGTCGGCCACCACGAAACTGATCAGCCGGGCGTTCTCCAGCGATTCGATCAGGATTATCTTGTCCCATTCCTTGTAGTGCCGGACTTTTTCCGCGCTCACCTGGGCGATCTCGAATATCCGCTCCCTGCGCACGGCGTGCAGCTGGCGTTCCACCTGTCTGCGCAGCGGCTGCTCGATCTGCTCCCACAGGTTGTCGTCGCAGATCACCAGGATTTCTTTCTGGCGGCCGAACGCCTGAGGCTTGTTCCAGTCCAGCTCACCACAGGCGGCCGGGAGCAGCAGAACTGACAACAGAACCGATAAAGCGGCTGTCAGGAAACCGTTGCCGGAGCCTTCCATGTCCCGCTCCTTCCCTCCGATTTCACGAATTCCGGCTATTCCAACGGATACGGGCAGCTAACCCGTTGGCAGGACTCTAACTAACCGAACTATAATAAGTTGCGCGGTTGCCTGCCTGCCGCTTTCAAGGTAACACCTGCCCGGAAAGCAGGCAAGGATGGATTGGCGGAAATTTTCTCCGGCCTTGCCCGCACCCGGAATGGCCGGTAAATTGTTTGCGGTGGCTTCGATCAGGTTTAGTAAAGATGGGGGATAAGTTGGCGAGTTTCGATGTGCGGATAAGTGCTGAAATCCTGGCGGGCGGCTGCCGTCTGGTTAAGCGGGGGCCGGAAAAAAGTACGCCGGAAATCGAGCTGGAGGCGGAGACCGACTGGCGCTCGGCGGTCGAGCAATTTTGCGTGCGGACCCTCGGCGATTTGCCACGTCATCAGGAGCTGGCGGAGGTGGAAACGGAGAAAGACGGCCTGTTTCCGGTCCTGAAGCTGAATGTCCGCTGCTACCTGGCGGAGATGATGCCTCCCCTGGATGATGGCTACCGCTGGGCGCGCCAGGATTCCACCGGCCCCGGCGGAGTCGCACAGCCAACAGGCGGCGCACTGGACCCGGCCGCAGAGGTGCGGCTCTTTACCGACGGCGGCAGCAGGGGCAACCCGGGCCCGGCCGGGACCGGCGTGCTGCTGGTCCAGGAACACAGCGGCTGGTCGGAGGATTTTTCCAGATTCATCGGCCGGGCGACCAACAACAAGGCCGAGTACGAGGCCCTGCTCGACGGCCTCCGATTGGCGCTCCAGCGCGGAGTGCGCAAGCTGGAGCACCGGACTGACAGCCAGTTGCTGGTCCGTCAGCTCGAGGGAGCGTACAAGGTGAAATCCCCGGAGCTGAGGATCCTGTTCGACCAGGCGAAAGCACTGATCTCATCGTTCGAGTCGTTCCGCACTGTCCATGTGCCGCGGGAGCAGAACAGGCGGGCCGACGAGCTGGCCAACCGGGCGATGGACGGGGCGGAGGCAAATGATCAGTGAGTCAACGGCAGCGGGAGGAAGAGGATGTTTAGCGTAAAAAGACTGGCGGACCTGGCCTGCCTCGCAATGCTGCTGGCTGGAAGCACTTTCCCGTCAGGGCTTGCCGCCATGCGCCCGATCGAGCAGAAACCGGAGTGGTGGCTGCGCGACGGGATCTGTTTTGTCGGCAACTGGGAACCGCTGGCTTTCCACCTCCGCCGCGGCCGGGTGCCCCACGACTGGCGCACGAACTGGGAATGGCAGCACAGCAAGAGCACAATCGACAAGCTGCGCTCGGCCGGGATCAACATGGTAATCACCCATTTCTACAAGGGCCTGGGCCTGGATCACGAGCAGCACGCCCTGGAGTACACGCGCAAAATAGTCGATAACCTGCGCGCCAACCGAATGTACGCCGGGGGCTATATCGGCAGCACGCTGTTCAGCGAGACGCTCTACGCTGAGGTCCCGGGCAGCAGCGAGTGGAAACAGCTCGACTATCGCGGCGAGCCGATAGTCTATGCCGACCAGTATTTCCGCGAACGGGCGGATTTCACTCACACCGGCTACCGGGAGCAGATCAAGCAAGCGGTCCGGCTGGCGCTGGAGGAATACGACCTGGACCTGATCCATTTCGATAATTTCTATACGATGTTCCCGCTCGACGCCGGCTATACGGAACAGATCCAGCAGCTTTTCCGCGAGTACCTGCGGGACAAGTACACGCCACAGCAGCGGCGCGAGCGGCTGGGGTTCGAGACGGTGAGCCATATCCGTCCCCCGCGGGTGGCTAACCGGCCGATGGAGCCGGTGAGCGACCCCCTGGTCCAGGAGTGGATCGTCTTCCGGGTGGAGGTGCTGACCGAGTTTATCCGCGAGCTCTCCGAGTTTATCCGCACGCTCAGCCCCAGGGCCGCGGTCGAGTTCAACCCCCACGGGATCTGGGGTGAGAACAGCGCCTACACCAACGGGATGGACCATGCGCGCCTGCTGGCTTTCTCGGATATTTTCTGGAGCGAGGACCCGGACCACGCCCGCTATTTCGAGGATGAGGGCCGGCTGGTGAGCAAGATCCGCTCATACAAGCTGGGCCGCAGGTTCGGCAACGCGCTGTTCAGCTACAACCGCAGTCCGCTGGAGCTGGCCGAGGCGATGGCGTTCAACCGGATGTGTCTCGGCGACGTGGTCTGGGAGATGGCCACCG
>VRUH01000067.1 GCA_019456185.1 Candidatus Glassbacteria bacterium
CCCAGGCAGTCCGAAGATTGCCTTTGAATTGCAGGAGCGTGGTATAAAAGTCAGTCGTAACCGGGTTGCCAGACGGATGCGGCGGATGGGATTGCGTGCCTGTACCAGGCGAAGGTTCAGGGTTACGACAAATTCCGGGCATAAGTATCCTGTGGCAGACAACCTGCTGCAACGTAATTTTACAAGTGATCGTCCCAATCGGGTCTGGGTTAGCGATATAACCTACGTCTGGACTCACCAGGGCTGGCTGTATCTGACTGTTTTTATCGACTTGTTTTCCCGGTCCGTAGTGGGTTGGTCCATCAGCGCCTCACTGGGTCATGAAATGGTCGTGAAAGCTCTTAAGCGTGCCGTGGGGCGACGGCAGCCGCCAGAAGGCCTGATTGTTCATTCCGACCGTGGAGTGCAGTACGCCTGTCGTGGCTTCACGGAAATGCTCGATCATCATGGCTTCGTGCAGAGCATGAGCCGCAAAGGAGACTGCTGGGATAATGCGGTGGCTGAGTCGTTTTTCAAAACCATCAAGACCGAACTGATCTATCAGAACACATTTTTCTCCAGAGATCAGGCGAAGAGGGAAATCTTTGAATATATCGAGTCCTATTACAACGGCATCAGGAGACATTCAACATTGGGGTACAAAACTCCGATCCAGTTTGAACGGCTGAAATATGTGGCTTAACCAGGTGTCCACTTTTCTGTGGCAATACCAGGATGCAATTTAGATTACACCGATACGTAACCTCTATCTTGATTTCCTTTAAAATGAAGGGGGGCGTGTGGTATTCAATCATATTTCTCTCATTAATTCTATCAACTCAGTTTTTTTCGAATCCACATAAGCGTGAGAAGAAATGCATGTTATTGGTGCAATCTCAGCATTTGTCTCTTTTGCAACAAATCGCAGTAAATTACATAGCCCCCAATAGTTACCGTATGCGCGTTTTAAGAATTCATGATTACGGTATACCGCTAATAAACCTATCCTAAGTTTTCTTTTTTTCTCAAGTTGCAGTGCAATATAATTTAAACAAGGTCCGCCAAGCGGCATTATTGTTTCACTTCCGGGCTTTTGTATAATTATAGTATAAGCAGCATGCCATACTTTTTTTCTTTCGTTTATTGCCAAAATTATATTTCTCAATTGGTTTTGAACGGATTTTTCCCCTTTATAGTTTGTCATCCTACGGAAATAAGTTCCCCATTGTGTTTTTACTCGTTCATAAAAACCTCCCTTTCGGTTATACTTTAAATATAATTGATCTGCATTCTCTGAATTTTCATAAAGTTTTTGTGGAAAAATTGTATACGCTACCTGTTTTGGGTTTTGTATTTCGACTTTTTGAGAAAATTCAAACACTCTGTGGTGCAAATCCATGTCCAACAATGTTGGATTTTTGATTTGTACGACTAAATTATTGAACTCCCATCCCTTTTCCTGTAACAATTGTAAAACTTTAATCCATGCACTTTGAAAACCTTCCTCAGCAATTACAATTGGCTCATTTAGCATGTTGCTCACTCCAATTTATTTAAAGATTTTGTTGATCCATATGTATTGTCTTGCTTGTTTTGTCTTCTCATAAAATAATCCTTTAATATGTCATTTCCAACGATTTCAATGGTCACTTCATTTATATGTTTATTCCTGGCTCTTGCGTGGCCAGGTCTTTCGATCCATAAAACAAGATTTATCTTTTGACAACCGCGCCGGCGGCTGTAAATTTACTCTCACGTCAATCTGACGCCGCCACTCACGGCGCTCGATTCGCACACCGCAGCCGCGCCCCGCACCCACCCTGAGGAGGACAGAGCAGATGGTATTCACCGGACTGGACTGGACCATTTTCCTCGGCTATTTCGTGCTCGTTCTGGCGATCTGCTTCTATTTCGCGCGCCGCGCAGGCCGCAGTATCCAGGATTTTTTCCTCACCGGGCGCAACCTGCCCTGGTATATCGCCGGCACAAGCATGATCGCCACCACGTTCGCCGCAGACACTCCCCTGGCTGTTGCGGAACTGGTTGGTAAAAACGGAATCGCGGGCAACTGGTTCTGGTGGAACTTCATCCTGGGCACCACCCTTACCGTGTTCTTCTTCAGCCGTCTCTGGCGCCGCAGCGGCATCCTGACCGATATCGAGTTTATCGAGCTGCGCTACACGGGCAAGCCGGCGGCGTTCCTTCGAGGGTTTCGCTCGATCTATCTGGGAATATTCATCAACTGCGTGATCATGGCCTGGGTCAACCTGGCGATGTTCAAGATCCTGCGGATTACGATGGGTTGGGACAACATGTGGCTGGTGGTCAGCCTCTGCATGCTGATCGTGACGATTTACAGCGCGGCCAGCGGACTCTGGGGCGCCGCGGTGGCCGATACGCTGCATTTTATCACCGCGATGACCGGCTGTATCATTCTCGCTTTTGTAGCCGTGGGCCTGCCGGAAATAGGCGGCATCTCCGGACTGAAGGAGAAACTGGACCCGCAAATCCTCAATTTCCTGCCCAGCGTGGCCGAATCGACCGGCGATATCGACATCGTCGGGATGCTGAAACTGACCTGGCCGGCGCTGTTCGCCTACCTGGGACTGCAATGGTGGGCGAGCTGGTTTCCGGGCGCCGAGCAGGGCGGCGGCGGTTATATCGCCCAGCGGATGATGTCGGCCAAGGACGAGAAACACAGCCTGTTCGCCACGCTGTGGTTCAATGTCGGCCACTACTGCCTGCGCCCCTGGCCCTGGATTCTCGTCGCGCTGGTCTCGCTGGTGCTCTACCCCAACCTGGAACTGAGCGAGAAGGGCGACGGGTTCGTGATGATTATCCGCGACCATCTCCCCTCGGGCCTGCGCGGCCTGCTGATCGCCGCCTTTTTCGCGGCCTACATGTCCACAATCGCCACCCAGCTCAACCTGGGCACGTCCTACCTGATCAACGACTTCTACAAACGCTTCTGGACCAAAGAGGCCAGCGACAAGCACTATGTCAAAGCCAGCCGGGTGACCACGGTGATCATGATGGTGATCGCGCTGATTATCACCAGTCTGCTGCAAACAATCACCGGGGCCTGGATTTTCCTGATCGAGTGCGGCGCGGGCGTGGGCCTGGTGTTCCTGCTGAGGTGGTTCTGGTGGCGGGTCAACGCCTGGAGCGAGATTTCAGCCCTGATCGCCCCGTTTATCGCCTACGGGTTCATCAAGTACAACACGGCAATCGAGTTCCCGCACAGCTTGTTCTACATTGTCGGTTTCACCACCGTGGTCTGGCTGGTAACCACCATGCTTACCCGCCCCACTAACGAGGAACACCTGAAGGCCTTCTACCGCCGCATCCACCCCGGCGGACCGGGCTGGCGCAAGATTGCCGCGCTGGTGCCGGAGGTAAAACCGGACAGTGGCTACGGGGCGATGTTCTGGTGCTGGATCGCCAGCGTGGGGTTGGTTTACAGCGTACTGTTCGGCTTCGGCAAGGTCATCCTCGGCGAGTTCGGCATGGGCGCGGCTTTGCTTGGGTTCGCGGGCCTGATGGTGCTGACTCTGTACATGATTTTGAGCAAAATCGGCTGGGAGCAGGTGGGAGAGTAATCCAGCGGCAAAATTTTTTGCCGAATAAAACCGGGGCTCCGATAGGCTCCGGTTTTTTTTGTTTCGACGCTCACCGATTATTATATCAAAACTTACCTTGAATCTCCTCTTGTATTTATCTGAAACCAGGCTATTTTATTCTTAACAGCCCATTCGGAAAATAAATGGAGGCTGCCCCCCGGCTTGCTATGAGGCAATGCGTTCTCTTTTCAATTCTTCCCCCGGGAAAAAAAGATGAAACTCCAGGAAGTGCTGAACGGACTGAAAAACAGGTACCCCCAGACAATCGAACCGCTCCGGGAAGTCTACAACAACACGGAAATCACCGATCACCTCACTCGGCTGCTGGTCACGTTCGCCGAGCGGTTTCCGGACGTGGAGGAGGTGGGGATCCTGCGCGCGCCGGGGCGGGTGAACCTGATCGGCGAGCACACCGACTACAACGGCCTGCCGGTGATGCCGATGGCGATCGACTACGACATCCTGGCCGCGTTCTCGCCCCGTGAGGACCGCAGAGTCAGGATCGTCAACCCCGAGTTCCCCGACCGCGAATTCGAGCTGGCCGAAAGGATCGAGCGCTATGGCTCGGGCGACTGGGGCAACTATATCGTCGCCGGCGTGCAGGGCGTTATCGATTCGGTCGGTATCGATAAAATACCGCGGGGGTTCAACGCCTGTTTCTACGGAATCCTGCCGACCAGCGCCGGGTTGTCGAGCAGTTCGAGCCTGGTGGTGGCCTCCGGGATGACCGCCCTGCGGGTGGCGGGGGTGGAGATGGAGCCGGTGGAGCTTGCCGGGGCGATGGCTCGCGCCGAAAAATACACCGGTATCGACTGCGGGGAGATGGACCAGGCGGTGAGCCTGCTGGGCGAGAAGGACAAGGTGCTGAAAATCGATTTCTTCCCGCTGCGGGTCCAGACGGTGGAACTGCCGCCGGACTACACGGTGGTGGTGGCCAACTCGATGGTGGAGGCGGCGAAAACCCTCGACGCCAAGATTGCCTACAACACCCGCCACACTGTCTGCAAGCTGGCCACGGCCCTGCTCTGCCGTCGCCTGGAACTCGACAGCGCCAACTTCCTGCGCCTGGGTGATATCTACTACGAACTGGGCCAGGAGCGGATGCTGCGGGAGCTGAAAAATCATTTCCGCTGGCATGGCTACTCACGCAAGGAACTGGCCGGAGAACTGGGGATCACGCTCGACGAGTTCGAGGAGCGTTACGGCAGAACGGTGGACGGTGGGGAGATTCCCGAACCGGACGGCGGCTACAAGCTGCTGGCCCGGGCCCGTCACGTGATCACCGAAACCGGCCGGGTGGAGGAGTCGTTCGAGGCGATCAAGGCCGGCGACGGGGAGCGGTTCGGCGCGCTGATGAACGCGTCCTATTACAGTTGCCGGGACAACTACGAGATCAGCCATCCGGCGATCGACGACCTGGTGGCGATTGCGCTGGAGGCCGGAGCGGCCGGCAGCCGGCTGACCGGCGCAGGGTTCGGCGGCTGCACGGTGAGCCTGGTGGCCGACAGCAGGCTGGAGAGTTTTATGGAGGAGGTCGGGCGGCGCTATTTCGAGGATGCGATCCGCGGCTACCCCGAGGCGCGACTCCGCTACCGCGAGAAAGCGGCCTCGCCCCTGCTGGCCCTGAAACCGTCGAGCGGAGCCAGGGTGCTGTTTGAGTAGAGGCTCCGCCAGCAGGTTGGGAACAAGTGATCGACTAAGAGCCGGTTCTGAACATTAAAGGATAAAAAGGCAGCCCCGCGGGGCTGCCTTT
The DNA here is from genome assembly GCA_019456185.1 of Candidatus Glassbacteria bacterium. Classification (NCBI taxonomy): domain Bacteria; phylum Candidatus Glassiibacteriota; species Candidatus Glassiibacteriota bacterium. The sequence continues at coordinate 5,353 of VRUH01000067.1, forward strand.
TTTCTGCTGTGCATTGACAAGTGCAAACGCCGGGTATATGATAATTAGATTCATTCTCTTTACCGTGTCCCTGAGGAAACCATCCCTGATGGAAAGGAGCCGTTAGATGGGCAAAACCTACCAATCCACGGTGGTCGAAGCGCCGGCAGCAGAGGTCTGGAAAACGATCCGCGATTTCCACGACATGTCCTGGGCGCCGAACGTGATTACAAAAGTAGAGGCGGTCGGCGGGCAGAAAGGGGATCAGACGGGCGCCCGCCGTGTGCTCAACGATGCGTTCCACGAAACCCTGCTGGAGCTGGACGACAGCGGTCGCCTGATCCGCTACAGTATCGACCAGGGCCCGCCGCCGGTTTCGAGCAGCGATGTGAAAAACTACGAGGGCGTATTGCGCCTGCTGCCGGTGACCGAGGACGGCACGACATTCGTGGAGTGGTCCTCGAGCTGGCAGAACAACGACCAGGCCTGCGCCGAGTTTTGCCAAGGTATTTACGTGGCCCTGCTGGCCGACATGAAGCAGCATTTTTCCTGAAGAACGTGAAAGACAGGCTCGAAAACTAAAGGGGGCAGGCGGCCCCCTTTAGTTTAAGATAATCTCCCGGTATTTTTTACCCAATCCCCTTCAGGCACTTGGCATCCGCTTCCAGGGCCGCGCGTTTCTGCTCCGGAGTTTCCCCGCCCACGAACTCGATCTCGAAATAGCCCTCGAAACCGAACTGTCCGTGGAGGATATCCCACACTTTCTGGAAATCCACCGCGCCCTCGCAGATCAGCGCCTGGCCGCGTCCCTGCATCGGCGTGTTCTGCGCGTGGACCATCACCACGTGCGGCCCGGCGGTCCGCGCGCGCTCGTAGGGGTCCTCGCTGTTGTTCAGGATCTGGTAGTTGAGCTTGAGCGCCGGGCTGCCCACCCGCTCGAGCAGCTCGACAGCGGCCGCGGCCTTGTTGGTCACGCTGTTGCCGTGCATCTCGATAGCCAGGGTGATTCCGGCGTCCTCGGCCAGGGCGCAGAATTTATTCCCGTCGCCGACCATCCGCTCCCAATCATCTTCACCCAGCAGCTCGCTGTCCTTGTTGCCGGCCCAGATCCGGCAGATATCGGTGCCCAGCAGTTTAGTGATCTGCACTGCCCGGGCCATGTTGGCCTCTTTTTGGACCTGGCTCACCTTTTCGCGCTCCAGGTCCTCGCCCAGGCGCACGTAACAGCCGTAGTGGCTGACTTCCAGGCCCTGCGCCTCGATCGCGTCGCGCGCCTGACGGACCTCGTCATCGGTGCGCGTCAGCGGAAGGTGGTCGGGCTTGCCCCAGGGCTCGATCCCGTCGATACCCGCATCATGCGCCAGTTGCAGCACTTCCTGGAACGGCAGCTCCTGGAATGCTATCGTGCACAGCCCCACTTTCGGGCCGGCGCTCATCGACGGCCGGGCCGCGGAGGCTCCGCCCTGCCGGGCCGAAACCTCATCCCCGCCACCGCAGGCCGATCCGGACACGCCAAGCACAAGTCCTGTCAATCCCAGCTTTTGCAGGAAATCACGTCTGTCCATGCCGCGCTCGCTCATCTATCTTCCTCCCGGCTGCAATTAGTGCAGTTGCCAGATAGTCTTACAGTGGAATTTTTTTCTCATCAGGGCAAAACCGGATACCGCTACCATCATTATATCTATCCGCCGAAATATCAAGAGTCCTCGCGGCAGGGGAAATCCCGCGGCCTGGTCCAGTGTACCGTCCCCGTTTGAATCCCACCTTGATTTATAGAGCCTTTAAGGTTAGTTTTGTTAAGTTTGATTCCGACAGGCAAGTTGTGGAAAGAAACTCGGCAGATCCTGAAAACAAAGTAAATTTCAGCTGAGACCGATAAAAGGTATGTACCGGATATTTTCCGCCCTGCCGGGTCTCTTGATTCTGGCGCTGATTGCCTGCGGAGGCGGGCAGGATACAGAGCGGACCGCCCTGCCGGAAAGCGAACCCGAACTTCAGCAGGCCCCGGCCGACACGTTCGACCTGATGTCGTATTCGGCGCTGGATACCAACAGCGGCGTATTTTACGGAGAATACGACGAGCGGGTGAACGACGAGATCACGGTCGTGGTGAGGCTGGAGGTCACGCTGGAGGACGGCAGGATCACCGGTATCACCTTGCGGGACACCACCTGGGTCCACCCCAGGGCGGCGGAGATAATCCCGCAGAGGATAATCGAGCAGCAGAGGCTGCCGGTTGACGTTGTCTCCGGGGCGTCGGTGGCGAGCTGGTCGATCATGACCGCCACGGCGGTTGCGCTGGAAATTGACCTGACAGTGCTGGATGAACTTGACGATGAGACCGGCACGACCGATAATTAAGTTAGATGCCCTGCGCTAAATCCCACATGGAGGCATAAAAATGTCCGACGAAAGCAACAGCGGAAAACTCAGCCGGAGAGACTTCCTCAAGACAGCGGCCGCCGGCGCGGCGATGATCGGCACGGCGGGCGCATCAGGCTGCAGCAAGGGCGAGGCGGTTGTCCCGAAACGTCTCCTGGGCAAGACCGCCATGAACGTCTCGATCCTGGCGATGGGCGGCGGCAGCGCGCTGTCGATGGTGGAGAAGGACGAGGACGCCCTGGCGCTGATCGACCTGGCCCGGCGCAAGGGGATCAACTATTTCGACACGGGCAGCGAGTACGGCGGCGGCAGCAGCGAGATGCGTATCGGCGAGGCGCTGGAACCTTACCGTAAAGACCTCTACATCAGCACCAAGTTTTCTCCCGGCTTGAGCCCTGACAAGCTGATGAAAAATTTCGAGCGCTCGTTGAAACGTCTCAGAACGGACTACGTGGACAACGCCAACATGCACGGGCTTTCCGAGCCTGGAGACGTGGAGCTGATGTTCTCTTCGGGAGCGCTGGAAACCCTGGTCAAGCTCAAGGAAGAGGGTGTTGTTAAAAATATCGGAGCCACCGCCCACCGTCCCGTGCCGCTGGCCGAGGGCATGAAGCGCTTCCAGTTCAACTCAGTCTCGGCGGCGACCAATGCCACGAGGTATCATTTCGTCGCCGAATTCGATAAAGTCGAGGGCAGTTTCGAGGACGAGGTCATGCCGCTGGCCAACCAGCAGGGTATCGGACTGTGGGCGTTCAAGGTGACGGGCCAGAGACTGCTGATCCAGCGGGACAACGAGCCGCACAAAGCGCCGGGCCTGGAGCTGATCCGTTACGGGTTCAGCCTGCCGGTTCACGGCGTGATCCTGGGGATGACCACGCCGGAGCACGTGATCACCGCCTGCGACCTGGCGGCGAATTTCACACCGATGAGTGCCGAGGAGATGCGGAAGTGGAACGAGGAGCTGGCCCCGAGTGTCGGCGAGCTGACTTATCTCGATCCCTCGTACGTGGACGACGGCGGCTGGCGGGCACACCTGGTCTGAGCGGCTGATACGAAGTGAACGGCAAAGGGCCGTCCCTGAAGCAGGGACGGCCCTTTTTGTTAATGCGGGCGGACACATGGGTCCGCCCTTACTTGCAAACGCAAAATAACTATGATGCAAAATTTCCCCTCTATCAAGAGGGGTGCCTCCGATTCTATCGGGGGCGGGGTGTGTCATGCATCCGGCTCGAACGTCTCGTGCAGCAACGTGCCGTAACCCGCGCCGGTGGGGTGAGGGGCTATCTGTTAAGTGCCGATACAACCCTATCAGGATTTAAAGCGCCACCTTTAAGCAATAATTTCGTAGGAAATTTTGCTAGAGAAGAGTCTTTAAAGCCCTTCAATATTTTGAGAAGGCCTTCGGAACAAATAAGTGAGAGGTTAAGTTCATAGTCATATTCGCATTCTGATATAAAGTCCTCGCTGAATGCATTTGTAACAAGCAAGGTTTTTAGCAGACGGAGACCCTTATCTTTGCATAATTTTTCATATGCCTTCAATTGTCGAGATACAGAGGCATATTTGTTGTAATCTTTGTCCTTAGTTGTTTTGCACTCAATAATAAGGACTTCATTATTGCCGAGGTTGATTAATATATCCATTTTGTCTCTTTTAGTATTAATCTGCTTTCTTAGCTGTTCATCTACTTCGTAGCCCAAATCCTCAAAAATTTTCTTTGTCAAAGATTCAAATTTTACTCCGATTTCACTTTCTTTGATAGTGATTCCTTTTTCCAATAAGCTGTTGAAATCACGAGCACCGAACAACACATAGTTTTCTAAATATAAATTTTCTGTATCCTTGTAGGCTTCAAAAATATTAAAAATAGTAGCACCGCGTGTCTTAATCTCCAAAGCTCCACAGAATTTCATAAGCTTGTTTTTATTAAGCAGATAAAGTATGTCCACTGGTTTAAGATTGTAATCAATCATTATTTCCGCACTAAGCACATTATCCTGCTGAAGTTCAAATTCATTTCTTATTAATTGGTTTATATTTGGCAGAACCGTTGATAGATCATTCAATAGACGAGTGAATCCATCTGTCGACATACCGATGTTTTCATCACGCTCCATTTCCTGAAAATACTCAATGAGCAGCTCTACTCGTTCATCTGCCGTGGAACCCCAACGAGGTAAAGATATATTTAATTCTTTCTCAATCAGTTGTGCCAAGTAGTTTTTGATGTCTTTTTTTGATATTCCGTCCTTGTAAATATCACTTAACAAAACTCCTTTTGCACTAATGCCCTGCATCAGAATGAGCCTTATCTTTTCTTCTCTGCTCACTTTTGTATCAATATTATGCTTTCTTGCAACTCTATTGATTTCTGAATCTTTGAGTTTTCTTAATATTCTTCTAAAGTATTTATTGGGTAACTCTACCCCTACCAGTTCTCGTAGCAACCATATTATTTCGTCTGGGATAAGAAGAATGTTACGCTTCCTGCTGTAGAAAAAAGCTCCTAATTCTTTCAGAGAGTATATTATTTTCTCTATATCAACTTTTTCTAAGCCAACAATTGAATAGTAAATTATTCTTACTTCTTCAAGTGATAGCTCTAAAGCTTTGGCAAGTGTATCTAAAATTTGTTTTTCATCTTTTGTGACAACTTTTTCTCTATTAGCCTCCTCATCATTTGTATAGGCAGTTAATACACATTCCCTAAAAATTGAATAATCTCTTTTTCTTTTTTCATCCAGTACAGATACTTCTTTGTCTAATTGGGCGTTGAACGCTTTTATGTGTTTCTTAAGTTCTTTGATTTCATAGTCATACAACTGTGCGAGCCATTCTCTAGATAAAATTGAATTGCCGTCTCTAATAATGATATCAATAAGTATACCTAGATGAAAGTCGTTGTATTGTAAGCTCTTGGCCAAGTTGTATAGAAATTCTTTATGTGTCAATTGAAACAGATTAACAATGGTTTCATCCTCCATGTTTTTTATTTGGTCATCGCCTTGTGATAAGATTTTATTTATCTCTTTGTTGCTCTCACGCAAATCGTTTGTGATGGTGTCGAGGATTTTATAAAAAGAACTTTTTTCGATCTGGTTAACAGTATCTAAAACTTTTACAAAACGCATTTTGACTCCAACATTTTAGTTGGAATTACAATTCACAAACCATGGTATTTGTCTTTGTACGCTCCGTCAAGTTCAAAATGGAGTTAACTGCATGATCTGTTTCTTGGATAGCTTTTCAAAGCTTCTTGAATATGCTGTTGCCGTAAAATATTACCATTGTTTCCTGTCCGCCACAATCTTAGGGCGAACACAAGGTCCGCCCCTACGGTTTTTGTAACCTGTGATACACACCCCTGTTTCCCCTCTTGTTAGAGGGGACTAAAAGCCAAAACCAGCGGCGTGTTACCTGACTGGCAGCGGAAATAAATTTCCCCTCTATCAAGAGGGGTGCCCCCGATTCTATCGGGGGCGGGGTGTGTCATGCATCCGGCTCGAACGGCTCGTGCAGCAACGTGCCGTAACCCGCGCCGGTGGGGTGCGCGTTGGTGATCCCGCGCTGGAGGTACTCTCTCGCCTTAGCCACCGCATCGGTCAGCCCCATCCCCCGCGCCAGCCCGGCGGCGATTGCGGCCGAGAGCGTGCAGCCCGTACCGTGGGTATGTTTCGTGTGTATTCGCTTTCCCTTGAACAGTTTAGACTCGCCGTCAGCCAGCACCAGCAGATCCAGCAGGTCGTCGCCCGCCAGGTGCCCACCCTTGACCAGCACGCCGGCCGCTCCCAGCTCCTGAAGCTTCCCGGCCGCGGCGCGCATCGTGTCCTCGCCGGTCACCTCGATCCCGGTCAGCCGCCCGGCCTCCACCGCGTTGGGCGTTATCACCGCCGCCCGCGGAAACAGTTTTTCGACCATGACTTCGACCGCGTCATCTTCCAGCAAGGGGTCTCCGCTTTTGGCTACCAGCACCGTGTCGAGCACCAGCGGCGGAGACGGATAGCGTTCCAGCACCCCGGCCACCGCGTCGATCACCCCCGCCTCGGCCAGCATCCCGCACTTGAGCGCGTCCACGCCGATATCATCCAGCACGGCCTCCATCTGCGCGGCCACGAACTCTCCGCTCACTTTATAGACACCGGTTACCCCGGTCGAATTCTGGGCAGTCAGCGCGGTGATCGCGCTCATCCCGAAACATCCCCAATCCTGGAAAGTTTTCAGGTCCGCCTGGATCCCCGCTCCTCCCCCGCTGTCGCTGCCGGCGATAGTCAACACCCTGGGCGGGCACGATCTAGCCGTCATAAGCAAGAATCTCCGCTGTCAGCTTGATGTAATCGCGGGCGCCGTTGCACGAGATGTCGTACTCGTAGATCGACTGGCCGAACGCGGGCGACTCGCGCAGTCTGATATTCTGGTGGATCACCGTGCTGAAAAGCTCCCGCGCGAACATCCGCGAGAGCACGCCGTAAATGCTTCGGCTGATCCTGGTCCGCGTGTCGAACTGGGTGGCCAGGATTCCCATCAGCCGGACGTGATGGCCGGTGCGCAGGCAGATTTCCTTGATCAGCTCGAATGTCTGCTTGAGCGCGCTGACGCTGAAATAATCCATTCCCACGGGTATTATCACAAGATCGGCGAAAGAAAGGACATTAATGTTGGTCAGGTTCATCGAGCTGCTACAGTCCATCAGCACGTAGTCGCAGTTCGAAAGGTCTTCCAGGGCGTACACCAGACGCTTTTCACGGTCTTTCTGCCTGGCCAGTTTCCATTCGTACTCGATCAGGTTCCGTCCCCCCGAGGGGATCACGAACAGGTTGCGCCGCACCTCGCACATCCACGCCCGCTTGCCCATCAGCAGGGCGTTGACCCCCCGGTCGCTTTCGAGGTCGAAGATATCCGAGAGGTTGTTCTGCGGGTCGCAATCGACCATGATTACGCGCTTGCCGTTGAGCGACAGGCCATGGCCCACGTTGACCGTGGTGGTAGTCTTACCCACGCCGCCTTTGGTGCAAATGATCGCGATCTTCTTCATCGATGCTCCGCCGAAGAGTTGAAAGCTTGACACGACAAGAGCTTACCACAGCCGAGGAGCGATTTCAAGCCAATTTCGCCCTGAATTTTGCAGAGTTTCTGTAAATCCTTGTCATCGCTGGCACAACTGCTCAAATTAGTCCCTGGAGAACCGCCACGATGCAGGTAAAACCTTCACGGATAGATATTTTCCCCCGGATTTGCCGGTTAAACACCGTTTTGTGGCGCGCGCGGCGACTATACGCCGGCGCTGACCTGTCTTGAATTCAAGTTGAGCCAGATCAATTCACTGGCCGTAGAGCCGACCTTGAAATTCCGGAAAAAATTGACTTTCACTTGTTCTGCCACTCTTGCGGGTGCCGCCCTGCTGGCGGGAATCATCGCGGCTGCCGGGGCCGCGATCGATATCGGCTTAAGCCCGAAGGTGATTTACCGCGAGGACTACACGGGAGACAGCCGGGCGGACTCGTCCGACGTCGCCGGGCTGCTGCGGCTGATGATGAGCGGCATCGATCCTGAGCGGGCGGATTACAACGGCGATGGCAGGGTGTCGGTCCTCGATGCCCTCGATCTGCTGATCGGGATCAGGGGCGGGAAACTGCGGCTGGGGAAAATCGGGCGGAGGGAAGTCTATCCCAACCGCTGGGTCTGGGTTTTCGGCAAGCTGCTGAACACAGACAGCGATGTAGAAGAAATCCGCCAGATTGCGCGCACGGCCGAGAGCACCGGGCTGAACGGGATGGTGCTCTCGGCCTATCTCGACATGCTGGACCTGAAGGACGCCGAGTACCTGCGGCGGCTTGAGGAGGTCAAAGGAATCGGCATGGAGTACGGGCAGGAGATTATTCCGGCCATTTTCAGCGTGGGTTACGGCGGGGCGGTGATCTCCCACAACAGGAATCTGGCCGCGGGCCTGCCGGTACGGGACGTACCGTTCGAGGTCGTCAACGGTGAAGGCGTACCGGTCCCGGACCCCGATATCAGCATCTCCAACGGGGATTTCGAGGATTACTCTGGAGAAACGTTCGATTCCTTTACCTACCTGGACAACGCCGGCGAGAACCTCTTCGTGGAGCGCTACCATGTAAAGGAGGGAGCCGCCAGCTTACGGATGAATATCTACTCTCCCGAGCAGGCCAGCTACGCCCGGCTGAAAAGAATCCTGAGCGTCAAACCCAACCGCTGCTACCGCCTCCGGTTCTGGTACAAGTCGGACAGGATGAATCCGGGGTCGAGTTTCAACGTAAATGTTTACGGCGTTGGCGACAGACGGCGGCTGACATTCATCAGCGGCGGCATCAACACCGACAACGAGTGGCACGAACTGTTCGTGGGCTTCAACAGCTGGGACAATCAAAAAGCGGAAGTGCAATTCGGCTTGTGGAACACCACCAGTTCCAGAATCTGGATCGACGACATGCGATTCGAGGAGGTCCCGCTGATCAATATCCTGCGCAGGCCGGGGACTCCGCTGAGTGTGAGCAGCGCAGAATCAGGTGAAGTTTACCTGGAGGGGACGGATTACGAGTATCTCGAGGACCGGTATCTGACTTTCAGGTTCGACCACGAACCGCCGGTGATCAAAATCCCGGACGGCAGCGGTATCGCCGAGGGCGAGACGATCTCTGTGAGCTATTACCACGGGATGCGCTCCAATCCGGTCGTGGGCCAGGTCTCTGTCTGCATGTCCGAACCCGAACTCTACGAAATCTGGCGGACCCAGGCCCGGCTGGTCCATGAACGGCTCGCCCCGGAGAAGTACCTGCTGAACATGGATGAAATCCGCGCCGGCGGAACCTGCAAGGCATGCGTGGACCGCGGCCTGACGATGGGCGAGATACTGGGCCAGTGCATCAGCGCGCAATATGAAATCATCAAGGAAGTCAACCCGGAGGCGGAGATCCAGATCTGGTCGGACATGCTGGACCCCAACCACAACGGCAGCAACCGGGCCGGGGAGCATTACTACCTGGCCGCCGGGCTGTACGACGGGTCGTGGAACCTGATCCCCGGGGACATGGTGATCGCCTGCTGGTGGGAAGCCATGCGGGTCCAAAGCCTGGCCCATTTCTCCGGACTGGGTTTCAGGACCCTGGCCGCGGCGTACTACGACGCCGACGATCTCGAAAACCCGCGCAACTGGCTCGAATCCCTGGACCAGACACCGGGTGCGAGCGGGATTATGTATACAACCTGGCAGGAGAAATACGATCTGCTGGGTGCGTTCGGAGAACTGGTCAGCGGCCCGCGCTGAGAGCCGGGAAAGACGCTTAACCGGAAGCTGTCCGCCGCCGGGTGGAAAACCGTTATTTGCTGCGGGAAAAAGCTGAAAAGCGGGGTCAACCTGTTTCTGCGGGGCTAAGCCTTACGTTATTTATTGTAAATGCCTTACGCCTCCGCGAGTTTTGTTTGTCTTCTTTTCCCGCGCGGTTTTTAAAGTATTTTTCTCGTTAGCCGATATGTTAAGTGGCCCTTCGGGGTCACTGCACAAACAGCTACATCGTTACCGACCCCCCGGTAATGACTTCTTCGCGGAAGTCTATGTGCAGTCGGCTTTGGGAGTTGCAGCTCCCAAAGCCTCCTTTTTTGCCCGGATACCGGGCGTTAAAAAAGCCCCGCGGCCATGATGGCTGCGGGGCTTTATAAATCCTGAATACTTACGTGGATCAGGAGTCCTCTTCCTTCTGGTGTTTGTACTCCCCGATAATCTTCTGTGTCTGCTCATGGGGCACCGCTTCGTAGTGGGAAAAGTCCATCTTGAACGTTCCGCGCCCCCCGGTAATCGAACGCAGGCTGGTTGAGTACTTGTACATCTCGGCCTGGGGCACCTGGGCCGCCACTTTCTGAAAAGCGCCCTCGCCGGTCATCCCCTGGATCCGTCCGCGGCGTCCGTTAAGATCGCCGATAACGTCACCCATGCAATCCTCGGGCACCAGCACTTCCACGTCCTGGATCGGCTCCATGATTACCGGATCGGCCTTGGCGGCCACGCTCTGGAACGCGATACTTCCCGCCACCTGGAACGCCACGTCGCTGCTGTCCACGTTGTGGTAACTGCCGTCGTAGCACTCGGCCATGAAGTCGTCCACCGGGTAACCGGCCTGGATACCCTTGTTGGCCGCCTCCACAAGGCCTTTTTCCACCGAGGGGATGAAGCGCCCCGGGATCGCGCCGCCGACAATTTTATTGTGGAACTCGAATCCCGCGCCGGACTCAAGGGGTTTGATCCTGATCCAGCAGTCGCCGTACTGGCCGCGGCCGCCGGACTGCTTCTTGAACTTGCCCTGGCCCTCGGCTTCCTTGCGAATCGTCTCCTTGTAGGGTATCCGGGGCTTGACATACTCGGCCTGGACATGAAACTGACGCTCCAGGCGGCCCTTGATCACGTCCAGGTGCAGCTCGCCCATCGCCCAGACAATCTGCTGGTGGAGATTGCCGTCGAAATAACTGTTGAACGAACGGTCCTCTTCCTGGAGCTTGCGCAGACCGGAACTTATCTTGTCCTCGTCGCCGCGGGTCTTGGGTACGATCGCCACGTTCATCACCGGCCGCGGGAACTCGATATCCGCCAGGGTAAGGGGCTTCTGTTTGGACGACAGAGTATTGCCCGTATGGGTTCCCTTCAGCTTGGCCACCACGCCGATATCTCCGGCCACCAGCCGGTCCACTTCCTCGCGGTCGTGTCCCTGCATTACATTCAGATGGCCCAGCCGCTCGACCTGGTCCATGTTGGCGTTCAGCACCTCTTCGCCGCCCTTGATCACTCCGCTGCCCACCCGGAAGAAACTCATTTCGCCGACGTGGGTCTCGCTGATCGTCTTGAACACCAAGGCGGTCATCGGGGCGGATGAATCGCGGTTGACCTCAACTTCCTCCTCGCCGGCTTTTGCTTCCAGCGGCGGGAACATCGTCGGATCGGGCATCATGTGCGCAATCCCGTCCAGAAGCTGGGGTACACCGAAAGTGAGAGTGCTGGAGCCGCAGAAGACGGGGATAAACTCGCGGTTGAGGATTCCCTTCTGCATGGCCGCGCCGATTTCCTGGGGCGTCAGCTCCTCGTCGGCGAAATACTTCTCCATCAGAGCCTCGTCCTGCTCGGCCACGTCCTCGATAAATTCCCGGTACATACCCTCTACCCGGCCGGCCATGTCAGCCGGGATATCTTCTTCCTTGAATTCGCCTTTCTGGGTGCCGGCGACTCCGATACATGCTTTGCGGCGGCGGACATCCACCACGCCCTTGAAGCCCGGTCCATTGCCGATCGGCAGGGTCATCGGCACCACATGACCGTCGAAAAACCCGCGCAACTGTCCCAGGACCTTGTCAAAATCGGCGTTTTCCTTGTCCATCATGTTGACGAACACGGCCACGGGGATCTTGTCCTCTTTGGTCTTGGCCGCCATCATGTTGGTCCCGATCTCTACACCGCTGACCCCGTGGACCACGATCAGGGCGTTGTCCGACCCGCGCAGCGCGGCGTAAGCGTCCCCGATAAAGTCCAGATAACCGGGCGCGTCGATCAGGTTGATCTTGATTTTTTCGTATTCGGCGTAAGCAATGGAGAGGTTAATCGAGATTTTGCGGTCAATTTCGTCCTGGCTGTAATCGGTAAGTGCGTTACCTTCGTCGACACTGCCCAGGCGCTTGGTACTTCCTGCGGCAAAACATAATGCGCCGGTCAAAGACGTCTTGCCGCTGGATCCGTGGCCGATTACAGCTACATTGCGGATTTCCTCGCTGTCATAGTTTTTCATCGTTCAATACTCCCGGACGAGAAGCTGGTTAGAGGTTGTTTCATAACCTAAAACGGGACACACCCCGCCTGCTTGCAGTGGCCCCCCTCTTGAGAGGGGAATCCTGTCCGGTCTCAGGCATTTTCGCACGGCCGATGGTGTTATCCGGTTTTAGTCCCCCTTCATTAAGGGGGGAAACAGGGGGGTTGTGTCTTTGGGATTACCTGCCAATGGGCGAAAGTTTGAAGTAAAACTCCAGTTATGAAACAGGTTCTAGCTAGATGTTTGGTTGGAGTCGGTTTATATAATAGTCAGTCCGCCGGGTGTCAAGCAAGAAAGCCCTCGCCCGGCGAGCCCCGAAACGAAGCGCGCAATCAACGCTCAGGGAATTCTGCTCAATCTGTAATGAATCCACCCTCCGCTGGTTTCGCCCGGTGCGGCGAACAGCAGGTGGCTCTCCTCGACCAGGCCGGCGGCATGGAGGTTATGGGCGTCGGTGGAGCAGGTCTGGTTCTCCACGCAGAAGAAATTGTTCTGGGGCTGAATGTAGACCACCATATGCGTAAACTCGGCGCTGGCGGCCAGTTCGACCCTGATCCCGGTCTGGCGATATTCAATCCGGGCCGGCTGGCCGGGCCGCATCCCCCAGTAGACATCGTCCAGAACCAGTTCCGCTACCGGAGTGGGCGAGGTGATGTCGTAGGGCATGCCCTCCAGGCTCTCGAGCTTGCCGGTGGGCATCAGGTTGACCGCCTCCATGTGGGCCCGGGCCGGCACGCAGAGATAGGCCGATTCGCGGGGGCCGAGGAAGTTGAAATAGGGGTGCAGGGCTATCCCGTAGGGCAGGGTCAGCTCGCCCTTGTTTTCCACCCTGTATTGCACTTTAAGGCC
>VRUH01000068.1 GCA_019456185.1 Candidatus Glassbacteria bacterium
GGTGCAGCACCTGCATCCCGTCCATATCGGGCATCTTGATATCGGTAATCACCAGGTCCGGCAGGCCGTCGTCCTCCATGCACTGCACACCTTCGCGGCCGTCGGACGCCGTCCGGACCTCGTAGCCCTCGGTGCTGAACAGTATTTCCAGCGTGGTCAGCAGCGACTGCTCGTCGTCAATAATCAAGACCTTGCTCACCTGCCGTACTCTCCCGTCTTCTTACCGGCTGTCCCGGCGGTTGGCTTTTCCTGTTGTTGTTGTTTGTCCCGGCCACCAGGTCCGTCGCTGACCCTGGGCATACCGACAGCGAACGCCGCTCCGCCCAGCGGACTTTCATCCAGCACGAAAATCATCCCGCCCATCGAACTCATGATCCTGTGCACCACGGCCAGGCCCAGGCCGAATCCTTCCTTGCGGGTGGAGAAAAAAGGCTCGAAAATCTTCTGCCTGAAATCGCTGTCGATTCCCGGCCCGTCATCGCAGACAGCCACCATGTGCATTCCCCGCCGCTCGGGTAGTCCCTCGGTGCGGCGCTCTGCGCTGCGGATTTCGATCGTGTTCGTTTTCTCGCCATCCCTGCCTGTCACCTGGACCGCATTGATCAACAGGTTGTAGAACACCTGCGACAACGCTCCCGGAGGGGCCGCCACCCGCCAGCGGGCCACCGACGGCGAGACCAGCAGTTCCACTTCACCACGCCAGTCGGGATTATTTGAAACAGCCTGGCGGACCTCTTCGAGCAGGTCACCGAGCCTGATATCCTCCAGCGGACCGCTGTGCCCGCGCGAAAACTGGAGAAACTGGCGAAGCAGTTCCGCCAGGCGGTCGCTCTCCTTCAGCACACACTCCATCAGGCGATCGGTAACCTCGTCCCGGCCGCGTTCGGTTTTCTCGCCGATCAGCTCGATAGCGCTGCGGATAGAGGTCAGGGGGTTCTTTATCTCATGGGCCAGGCTGGCCGCCAGTTCGGCCACGGCCTCCAGCCGGGTGCCGCGCAGTTCCAGCTCTCTTGCTTTCTCCTCGATTGTGATGTCCTCGAACACCAGCGAAACCCCGCGCAGACGGCCGTCGCGGTCTTTCATCACCGACGAGCTGACTCTCAGCGGCACATGCCGCCCGGCGGACACCAGTTCCACCTTGCGGTGAGCGACCATCACGTCGCTCTCAACGGCGAGACGGATAATTTTCGAAATCTCCGGGCAGCCGGCCGCGAACAAGCCCGCGGCCGGCTGCTTGAGGATATAGTCTTCGGGAAGGGCGAGGATTCGTCTGGCGGCCGGATTTACTTCCAGGATTCTACCCGAGGGGTCGCAGGTGATCAGCCCACTGGTGATATTGTGGACGATTTCGCGGTGATCGAGGCGGTACTGGCTCAGAAGATTGCGCGTATCCTCGAGTTCGCTGCCGGTTTTGCGCAGTCTGAGACTCAGGTAGCTGGTGATGGCGGCCACGCAGTAAAACAGGAAAACCTGCAGGCCGACGTTAAGCCAGGTCCAGCGGTCGGCCAGATACAGCACGTTGAACTGGAACGTCTCGGTGAGTGCGAACCCGAGATTAAGGATACGCAGTCCCACGGGGAGATAGGCCACCGAGGCCACCGTGGCGGTGAAAAACGCTCCCGGCCGGAAGCTGAAAATACTGGCGACAGCGATGCTGAGAACGTAGAGCGGGATAAAATTGACGTTGAGCGGCAGGGTGATCAGGTTGACCAGGCTGATCAGGCAGATGTCGAAGAAATACTGGAAGAAACAGTGGACCTCGCTGGCTCCCCTGCCTTTGACCGCCTGCCGGTAAAAGACCGCGCTGACAGCGACCGTGACCAGCGCCACGGCCAGCGGCAGCAGGCGTCCCGCCCCGCTGAAGTAGATAACCACGGCCATGGTGGTGGCCACGAGCGTGACCCGCAGGATCATCCACCACCTGATCAGCAGCCGCGCCGAGAGATGGGGCAGGGACCAGCCAACTCTTCGCAGGCGTGGAATCAGGGACATTTTTCGTGCTCCTGATGCAGGCGATGCGGGTTCAGGGCAATGTATTCCCGTGCGCACTCAAGGTCATGCTGGTTGCGGATAACGTGCTCGAAATAACCGCGCTGCCAGAGAGTACTATTTGAAATTCCTAATTTACGCGCATCTCTTGACACGGCAGATTTAAATGAGCCGATTACCGTACCGAGACTTGGTATTTCGCTTAGTCCAGGGGTTGTCGTAGGGGCGAGGCATGCCTCGCCCGATTCATTCAATTCGAAAAGCAGGATGCCATGAACATGGTCCGGCATGATAATCCACGCATCCAGACTGACACCGGAAAAATGATTCGGGATTGCTAACCAGCGATTTTCGACGAGCCGTCCGATTTTAGAAAGTTCGATTGATCCATTATTCAGAGTACCGAAGAGCCTTTGTTGACGCTCGTTTGCGCAGATTGTGACCCTGTATGCGCCCGGCGAGGAATAATCATAATCCCTCAGACGGATGTTTTTCCTCTGTTTGAAAAAAATATCAGGCATTTTAGCTCCGGTCGAGGCATGCCTCGCCCCTACGACAGAGATCAGACAATGCGCGAGACGAACAGGTAAACTCTCCTTCCAAACTACTCAGTTCATTGTTTCACTCAGGTGGACTAAAACCTTTCCTAACAGCCATATCTTTGTCCCTTTCAGCCAAATCAAGCTTCCCGAGGTTTTTATAAGCTTCACCCCTAAGAAAGTATATCTCACCATCATTAGGGACTGAATTTTAATGCTTCGCTAAAATCATCTGTCGCCGGCTTGAATTCACCCATTTCCAATCGAATTTTTCCTCTTGTCTTTAAAAGTTGCGCATCTTCAGGATTTAATCCTAAGAGATTGTCTATCATGAATATACTGGAACGATTAGCATAATTTCTTTGAGCTTCTTCAGTCGCTTCCTCGCTAAGTTTTCCATTATAAGTTTGGCCCGTAGACAAACACTTCCACTTCTCCCAACGACGCTCCCACATCTCCTTAAAATCCGATCCAGTGGTAAAACCTATAGCTACCAAGTGATGATTGGTATCACCAGTTTCTTTACTGCAATGAATACAAGTACTCATTCTAGATTTTGTCCTTACACCGGTTTCGTTCCGACGGTCAGTGCATCTTGGTGATCAGGTCGAAAATCGGCAGGTACATGGCCACGACCATTCCGCCGACGATAATACCCAGGAAGACAATCATCACCGGCTCCAGGGCCGCGGTCAGCGAATCGACCGCCGTGTCCACCTCTTCCTCGTAAAAATCAGCGATCTTGATCAGCATCGCGTCCAAGCCGCCGGTCTGCTCGCCCACGTTGATCATCTGGATCACCATCGGCGGAAAAACCCCGGCGTCCTTGAGCGGCTTGGTGATTGTTTCTCCGCCGGCGATCGAGACGCGGCTGCCCATGATCGCGTCGTGGACCACCCGGTTGCCGCTGGTGCGGGCGGTGACCTCGAGTCCATGCAGGATCGAAACGCCGCTGGAGATCAGCACACCCAGGGTCCGGGTGAACCTGGCGACCGCGCTCTTGCGGATCAGGTCTCCCAGCACTGGTACGCGCAGCAGGATCGTATCGATTACCAGTTCGCCCTTGTCGGTTTTGTAGTAGCGTTTGAGAGCGACAATCCCGCCGAAGATCAACGCGGCCAGCAGCCACCAGTAGCCGATCAGGAAGTCCGACAGGTTGACCACCACCTGGGTCGGCAGCGGCAGCTCCATGTCCATTTCCTTGAACATCCCGGCGAAAATCGGGATGACGAAGATCAGCAGGATCGTCACGCAGCCGATAGCGGCCGTGAAGACCACCGCCGGATAGATCATCGCGCCCTTGATTTTGCGGATAATCGTGTCGTTCTTTTCCAGATAGTCCGACAGGCGGAGCATGATCTGGTCCAGGATACCGCCCGCCTCGCCCGCCGAGATCATCGAGACGAACAGCTTGGTGAAAATTTTCGGGAATTTTACCAGCGCGTCGGCCAGGGTGTTTCCGCCCTCGACATCCACGCGCACCGAGTTGATCACATCGCGGAATTTCTGGTTTTCGGTCTGCGCTCCCAGGATTCCCAGGCATTGCACCAGCGGCAGGCCGCTGTCGATCATCGTGGCGAACTGGCGGCTGAAAAGCACGATATCGCGAGTTTTGATTCTGCCGCCCAGACTGAGCTTGATTTCCTTGGGCTTTTCGTTAACGCTGACCACGATCAGGCGCTTGCGGCGCAGGTAGCCGATCACTTCCTGGGGCGTGGTGGCGGTCAGCTCTCCGTTGTGCATTTCGCCCCTGGGCGTGCGGGCTTTCCAGTTAAATACCGGCATTGCAGCACCTCCGCTCTTCAGATACTAAGTTTGGGACCACTGTCATCTTCCTCGAGAGTCCCGCCCTCGGCGAGTTTTTCCATCTTGATTTTCAGCCTGAGGTCGTTGGCGCTGTCGGCGTTGGCTATAGCGTCCTCCAAGGTGATCCGCCCTTCCTTGTACAGCTTGAGCAGGGCCTGGTCGAACGTCTGCATACCATCCTGGCTGCTGGCCTCCATCGCATCCTTGAGCACGCCGATCTCGCCCTTGAGGATCAGGTCCTTGATCCTGGGGGAGTCGAGCAGGATCTCCACCGCGGCGGCCCGTTTCCCGTCCACCGTGCGCACCAGCCGCTGGCTGATAATCGAGCGCAGGTTCAGGGAGAGCTGCATGTAGATCTGCGGATGGCGCTCCTCGGGGAAGAAGTTCATCACCCGCTCGATAGCCTGGTTGGCGTTGTTGGCATGCAGGGTGCCCAGGCAGAGATGGCCGGTTTCGGCGAACTCGATTGCGTGCTCCATCGTTTCCGTGTCGCGGATTTCACCGACCAGGATCACATCGGGCGCCTGGCGCAGGGTATTTTTCAGCGCGGCCTTGAACGTGTGGGTATCCATCCCCACCTCGCGCTGGGTGATCACGCTTTTCTTGTGCTGATGGACAAACTCCACCGGGTCCTCGATAGTGATGATATGCCCGTCGGAAGTGGTGTTGCGGTAATCGATCATCGCCGCCAGGCTGGTGCTCTTACCGCTGCCGGTGGCTCCGACCACCAGGACCAGCCCGCGCTTGGTCTTGATGATGGTTTTGAGGATTTCCGGCAGCTTGAGCTCGTCGAGCGTGAGGATCCTGAGCTTGATCTGCCGGATCACCATCCCCACCTGGCCGCGCTGCTTGAAGATGTTGACCCGGAAGCGGCCCAGGTCGTCGTAGGCCAGCGCCAGGTTCATCTCGAAGGTTTCGAGGAACTCTTTCTTCTGCTTGTCGTTCATGATCGCAGCGGCCATGCGTGCGGTGGTCTCGCCGCCGAGCTTTTCCTCGCCCATCGGGCTGGTAACGCCCTCGACGCGGAACATCGGCGGGCAGCCCTCGGTGATATAGATATCCGAGGCGTCGTTATCCACCATGTATTTCAGCAGGCCCTTGAATTCCATCAGCCACCTCCCGGTGTACGATCATGCGTTAGCAGGCAACAAAGGGGACACACCCCGGCCCCGCGTGGCGTGCCCCCCTTTTTCAGTTTCCTGACCGGTCTTAAAATTCGCGGTTAAACAACTCCGGATCGGAGATGTAGAGCTCCGCGTCCTCTTTCTTGATAACTCCCTTGTGCACCAGTTCTTTCAGGTGCTGGTCCAGGGTCTGCATGCCCCATTTCTGGCCGGTCTGCAGCGCCGAGGGCAATTGGGCCACTTTTCCCTCGCGGATCAGGTTGCGCACCGCCGGCGTACCGATCATGATTTCCAGCGCGGCCACCCGGCCCTTGCCGTCCTTCTTGCGCAGCAGCACCTGGCTGACCACCGCCCGGCAGCTCTCGGCGAACATGGTCCTGATCTGCGCCTGCTCGCCGGCGGGGAACACGTCCACGATCCGGTCGATCGTTTTCGGGGCGCTGGAGGTGTGCAGGGTACCGAACACCAGGTGGCCGGTCTCGGCGGCTGTCAGCGCCAGGGAGATCGTTTCCAGGTCGCGCATCTCGCCAACCAGGATCACGTCCGGGTCCTCGCGCAGCGCCCCGCGAAGAGCATTGGCGAACGAGTGCGTATGCGGCCCCACCTCGCGCTGATTGATCAGGCAGTTCTTGCTCTTGTGCACGAACTCGATCGGGTCCTCGATAGTCAGAATATGCCCGTGGCGCTCATTGTTGATCAGGTCGACAATCGCCGCCAGGGTGGTGCTCTTCCCGCTGCCGGTAGGTCCGGTAACCAGCACGATCCCTTTCTCGAGCTTGGCGAAATTACGCATGGTCCCGGGCAGGCCCAGCTTGTCGAAACTCAGCACCTCGCTGGGGATCGTGCGGAACACCGCCGCCTCGCCGCGGTGCTGCATGAACACGTTGACCCGGAAACGGGCGACATCGCCAAGCTCCATGCTGAAATCCAGATCGTGGGTCTCCTCGAAAATCTTGCGCTGACGGTCGTTGAGGATGTCGTAGATCATCGCGTGGATTTCTTTTTTGTCCATCGGCGGGACTTTGACCGGAGTCATTATCCCGTTGACCCTGATCCTGGGAGGCTCGCCGGCGCTGAGATGGGTATCGGAGGCGCCCTGCTTGTGGGCGAAAAGGAGGAGTTCGGCTATGTCCATTCTGTCTCCGGACCTTTGCAGATGTAAGACGTGACCGGTTTTCGCACAGGCATCCCGTGCGGATTCAGCAACAACCCCTAATCCGCACACGCAGCACCTGCGCCAGCACCGTTTCCCGATCTCCCTGAGACCGGTGCAGAATACCTGATTGTATACCGGGCCGGGTTCTTTGTCAAGTTTGCTCCCGCCGGCTTTGCCTCTGCAACGAGTGAGCGGCGGACAGAGATCCAGGCTGTGGACGCGCTGATTTTGGAGGCGCCCCCGCAGGCCGCGCCGCAAAACTAAAACTGTTTGATTTAATCGAACTAAATTGTATATTTTTCAAGAGATGGAAAACTATCGGCCATACGAGTCCAACCGCTGCAGCATGCACCACGAGCGCCCCGCCGAAAGCCAGTGCGCCGGCTGTGGAGAGTTTTTCTGCGGCGAATGCCTGGAAAGCCACGGCAACTGCCCGGCCTGCAGCAACGCCGCCGAGCGGTTTCTGGAGGGTTTCAGCACGGCGCTTACTCGCTGGGAGAGCGGATTGCGCGATCCGAATCTCGCCAGCGGCGAACAACCGGGAAACAGAAGCGGGAAAAAATATTCCTGGACGCGGATCGCCGTTTTTCTGCTGCTGGGGTCGTTCGTGGCCTATATCGCCTATTTCCTGAGCGACTATAACCTGAACATGGGCAGGCTGTATCTGGAACAGGGCAACTACCCCAAAGCTCTCCAGTATTTTGAAAACTCGCTGGCCAACGATCCGGGCAACTCGGGGCTGCATTTCGCTCTCGGCGATCTGAATTACCAGCTTGGCGACATGGAAGCCGCGATAGATCAGTACCGCGACTGCCTGACAATCGACAGCACGCACGCCTCGGCCATGAACAATCTGGCCTGGGTTTACACCCAACTGGATATCGAACTGGAAGAGGCGCTGGAGCTAAGCAGTCGGGCGGTGGAGATGGAACCGGAAAACCCGGTTTTCCTCGACACGCTGGCCGAAGTATATTATCTGAGGAAGGAGTACTACCGGGCCCTGACATTCATGCGCAAGGCGGTTGAGCAGGACCCGCCGGATATCGAGTATTATCTGGGCAGGCTGGGAAAAATCAAAAAACTGGCCTATGGCGAGGGACGGTTTCTCGAAGTATAAGCCGCCTCATCAACGGGCTGTGGCAAAACGAATCAGGAGGGAATGATGACTGAGCAGAACAACGATTTGCAGACCAGGGTCGAGCAGGTGATCGCCAATGTCCGCGGCTACCTTCAGGCCGACGGCGGAGATATCGAATTGGTGGAGATCACCGACGACAACGTGGTGATGGTCACACTCAAGGGAGCCTGCAGCGGCTGCCCCGGTGCGGCCCAGACTCTTAAAATGGGCGTGGAGCGCGTGATGCGCCAGGCTGTCCCCGAGATCAAGTCCGTCGAATCTGTCTGAGCTCGTTTTTACGCTTCAACACCGCCGGCGCTCCGTGCTCCCGGAGACCGGCGCTAACCGGATGGAGTAAAGATTATGGCCCGGCAGTTCACGGAATCGATGACCCTGGCCGAAGTCGCCAAAACCAGCCCCAGGGCCAGGAAGATTGTTGAAAAATATTTCGGCAAGGACTGTTTCTCCTGTCCGAGTTTCAGCGGAGAACCCCTGTTCATGGGCGCACGGATGCATGCGGTCGAGCTTGAAACAGTGCTTAAGGAGCTGAACAAGGTCCACTGAAGCCAGCCGGTATGAGGCATGATAATTTAGCACCGCCATTTCTAACCCCGGGGCCCGGCCCCGCACTTCCGCACCAGGATTATGGGACACGACGCGCAACAGGAAAAGACCGCCGGCGATACAGCCAGGCGGAAACCGGACCGCAGGCTGGGCGATGAATGGGCCGACTGGGACGGGCATCTCGACGGTGAACCGGCGGTGCTCGACGAGGACCGGCGGGTGTTTATCGGCTTCGCCTTCCTCTGCCTCGTGGTGCTGATCGCCGCGCTTGGCGCGTTTTTCTACATGATCTATCCCCGGCTGGAAGGCTGGCACGAATACCTGGCCCAGGGTGTGATGGCCACGCTGGGCGCGTTCTCCCTGGCGGTCCTGCTCTGGTTCTCCTCGATCGCTTTCCCCCTGCTGACCGGCATCCGCCTGCCGTGGCGGATGGATTCCGTGCAGAAATCGATGAACCTGCTCATACCCCTGACTATCAGGCTGGGCAGGACGTTCGGGATCAGCCGCGACAGGATGGGCAACTCGTTTATCAAGGTCAGCAACGCCCTGGTGCGCGGCGCGAGGATCAACACCGATTCCGGCCCCCTGCTGATGCTGCTGCCGCGCTGTCTGGCGCCCCAGGTGCGGAAACAGATCCAAGCCCTGGGCGAGCGCTACGAGTGCCTGGTCCACGTTGTCCCCGGCGGCGAACTGGCCCGCAAACTGATCCACGAAAACCGTCCCAGCCGGATAATCGCAGTCGCCTGCGAACGGGACCTTGTCAGCGGCATCCAGGACATGGCCCCGATCATCCCCACTTACGCCGTACCCAACTGCAGGCCCGAGGGACCCTGCAAGAACACAGTGGTCGATATGGAGAAGATGGAGGAAGCGATGATCCTGTTCAGCCCGCGCCGCCGCGACTGACACTCTCTGCCACCCACTGCCCTCCCGCTTGTTTACGGCCCCAACAGACGAGACCCAGGTGGATACAATCGAAATCTCCGGCGCGCGTCAGCACAACCTGAAAAATATCGACCTGCGCCTGCCCCGCAAGCAACTGGTTGTAATCACGGGGCTTTCCGGCTCGGGTAAGAGTTCGCTGGTGTTCGACACGATCTACCAGGAGAGCCGTCGACGGTTCCTGGAAACCCTGCCGACCTATGTGCTCCAGTTCATGGAACGTATCCCCCGTCCCGATGTCGACGAGATAACGGGACTCAGCCCCGCGGTGGCTGTCGAGCAGCGCAACCCGGTCAATACGGCCCGCTCCACTGTCGGCACGATCACCGAAATCTACGATTACCTTCGCCTGCTCTACTCCCGCTGCGCCAGCACTGTCTGCCCGGGGTGCGGGGGCGAGGTCGGCCCGGACTCGGCCGAGAGCGCCGCCGACGAGCTGCTCTCAGCCCACACTGGCCACAGAGCGATAATCCTCTTCAAACCGCTGCGCTCGGATAAGGTGGATTCGGCCACCCTGCGCGAGAACCTGCTGGCGATGGGCTTTATCCGGGCGATGACCCCGGGGAGAGACGGGACTGTCCGGCTCGACGAAGCCGAGGCGGAGAATTTCCTGGCCCCGGGCGGCGAGTTCAGCGTCGTTGTCGACCGGCTGAAAATATCCCCTGAAACCAGGGGCAGGCTCAACGAGGCCCTGGCTGCTGCATTGGCCCACGGCGAGGGAGCCTGTTCAGCGCTGCTGGAAACCGGCGAGGGATCAGTCGATAAAAAATTCTCCCAGCGGTTTCACTGCGCCGGCTGCGATACGTATTTCCCCGAGCCGACCCCGAATTTCTTCTCGTTCAACAACCCCTACGGGGCCTGCCCGCTCTGCCGCGGGTTCGGCAATCTGCTGGAGTACGACCTCAACCTGGTTGTCCCGGACCATGGCCGCTGTGTGGCCACCGGCGCGCTGGACCCCTGGACCAAGCCGCGCTACACCGGGCGGCGGGAAGAGTTGAATTCGTTCTGCCGCCGGGAAGGGATTCCCCTCCGCACCCCCTGGCGCGACCTCGACCAGAGCGACCGGGACAAGCTGTTATACGGCCACGCCGGATTCCAGGGCGTGTTCCCGTTCCTGAGAGCGCTGGAGAGCAAGAAATACAAACAGTACATCCGCTTCTTCCTGCGCTCCTACCAGAGCGAGCGAACCTGCCCGGATTGCGGCGGCAGCCGGTTACGTCGGGAAACAGGCAACGTGATCCTGGCCGGACGTACGGTGTACGAGCTGATATCGATGAGCGTGGAGGCGCTGCGGACGCATTTTGCCGGGCTGGACGAGTTACGGGATAACGCGGCCGCGGCCGAACTGCTGGCCAAAATATCCGGGCGGCTGGATTTCATGCTCGAGGTCGGGCTGGGCTACCTCACTCTTTCGCGCCTGACCCGTACGCTCTCCGGCGGAGAGTATCAGCGGATCATGCTCACCCGCCTGCTCGGCAGCGGACTGACCGACACGCTGTTCGTGCTCGACGAACCCACAATCGGCCTGCACCAGCGCGACACCGACCGTCTGATCCGGGTGCTGCGCGAACTGGTGGACTCGGGCAACAGCCTGCTGGTTGTGGAGCATGACACCAGCGTGATTTCCAGCGCCGACCACGTGGTCGAACTCGGCCCCGGCAGCGGGGAGCACGGGGGGCGGGTGCTGTTCTCCGGCCCTGCCGATGAGTTTGTCCACCAGGATACGGCCACTGCCCGTTCGCTGGAACAGGCCGCCGATCTGTTCCTGTTCACATCCGGGCGCGTGCCGAAAAAATTCTTCTCGCTAACCGGCGCCACCCTGCACAACCTGGCCGGCGAGCGGGCTGAGTTCGCCCTCGGCGCGTTCAACTGCGTGACCGGTGTGAGCGGCAGCGGCAAAAGTTCGCTGGTCGCGGGCGTGCTGGTCCCGTGCCTGGAACGGATTATCCGCGGGGAACAACCGGTGGGCGAGGGGACGGAGGGGCTGCGGATCGAGGGCGCCGGGCAGCTGGAAAGCGTGGTGATGGTCGATCAGACGCCGATCGGCAGGACTCCGCGCTCGAACCCGGTGACCTATATCAAGGCGTTCGACCATATCCGCAAGCTGTTCGCCGCCACCCGGGCCGCCTCGAAACTGGGCCTCAGCGCCGGTTCGTTCTCGTTCAACACCGCCGGGGGACGCTGTGAGCGCTGCAAGGGGGCCGGTTACGAGCTGGTGGACATGCAGTTCATGGCCGACGTGATGGTGCCCTGCGAGGAATGCGGCGGCAAGCGGTTCTCATCGCGGACACTGGCCGTGCGCTACAGGGGTCTGAATATCCACGATGTGCTCGGGATGACTGTCAACGAGGCGATGGGCTTTTTCAAGGATCACTCCCCGCTGGGCAAGCAGCTGTGGCTGCTCCAGTCGGTGGGCCTGGGTTACCTGTCCATGGGCCAGAGCGCCACCACTCTTTCCGGCGGCGAGAGCCAGCGGCTGAAAATCGCCCGCGAGATCGGTCGCGGGACCCGCGGAAAAGCCCGCCGGGGACGGCTGTTCGTGCTGGACGAGCCGACAACCGGCTTGCACCTCACCGAAGTCCGCCGTCTGCTCAAAGTGCTCGACAGGCTGATCGAGTCCGGCCATACCATACTGGTGGTGGAACATCACCCGGCCGTAATCGCTCGCGCCGACTGGATCGTGGACCTCGGGCCCGAGGGAGGCGATGGCGGCGGGCATGTGGTCGCCCAGGGACCGCCGTCGAAAATAGCCGCCTGCGCCGCCAGCCATACCGGAAGAATGCTGGCGGGCGGGAGACGGAAAATCTCGCGCGGGGCCGGAAGCTGCGGCTGAGAGATTATTAAGGGTCTTGACAGAACAGGTTTACGAAATAATTATCAATTACGAATGAATTTTTCCACCCCTCGACCGTCAAAACAAGTGGCGAAAACTTTAACCCCGCCCGGCCCAAGCCGATCAATCGACCGCCAAGGAGCCTGAAATGAAACTCGTCAGAATCATGATCGCCGCGCTTGTGGTGTTCGCCTTGCCGCTGCCGGCCCAGTTGGATGATGAGCAGGTGCCGGACGATTACGAGGGGCTGCTGGGGCGTAACGACATTACGGCCACCATGCGGGGCGGGGATATCGAAATTACGGTCACCGCGATGGACGAGAGTATTATCAGCTACGCGACTGTCGAGATGCGCGGCTACCTGCGCAAGCTGAAAGAGAACCACCTCGACGATCCCTTCGTGTTCGACCCCAACAGCAAGGACCGGCCGATTCCGTTCCTGGTATATTTCCGCGCTCTGGGACAGGAAGTGCGCTACGAACCCCAGGAAGTGATAATCTACAGCTACGGCTCCAAGTACAGCCCGCTCGATATTATTCCGGTATCGCCCGGTTTCAATGACCGGGTGGCCTATATCCGTGAGCCGCCGGTGAGCGCGATTTACCTGTTTGACCGCGCAATCGACCTCAACAGCCGTGAGCTGTCGATAGTTTATTTCAACTCGCTGTCGTTCAATAACTGGCTGCGCGTGATTGAAAGGCTCAACGAGGCGAAGGAACACTACGAGGTGTTCCGTACCCGCAACCGGGACAACTGACTCAACCGGGAGCCGTACACGCCGTCCCGGCTTGCGCGGGATCACAGGTCCACGGATTATTGATTTGCAGAACCGAACCGGGCGGCATACCCTGCCGCCCGGTATTTTATCTGTATCTTTAAAGAACCAGGCTGAATCAATAATTATGCCGGATCGGATTCCCAGAAAAAGCGGGCGGCTCACGCTGGAAAGTCCCGCCCGGACCCGCGAGCTTGCTTCACGGATGGCCGTCGCTCTCACTACCGGGGGCACGATCGCATTCTACGGCGGCCTGGGCAGCGGCAAGACAACTTTCATTCAGGCCCTGGCCGGAGCGCTGGACTGCCGGGGCCTGGTCAGCAGCCCTACTTACACGATAATCAACCGTTACGACTGCGGCCGCATGCCGCTGATCCACGTGGATTGCTACCGTATCCGCGAAGAGGATGAACTGTGGGACACCGGCCTGGCAGAAATGTTCGCTCCCGACGTGCTGGTCTGTATCGAGTGGTCTGAAAAAGCCGCCGGAATTCTGCCGCCCGACCGGGTGGAAATAACGCTCAAAACGGCGGGCCGCGACCGCCGTGATGCGACATTCGGAATATTCGGCGGGCTCTGGCCTGCTCTGGATAACATTTTCGACGAATTCAGCGGTGATATGTGACATGGAACCCGTTCAACTAAACGGTCCCCTGCTCTGCATCGACACCTCGATACCTGTCGGCTCGGTGGCCCTTGCCGGTCAGGACTCACCGGAGGACTGGCCCACGCATACCGGGTCTATCTCGCGGGCGGAGAACCTGTTTCCGGTTATCCGGGAACTGCTGGACGAGTACGGCCTGGAGCCCGCCGGGCTGGGAGGCGTGGCGGTGGCAAGCGGCCCCGGCTCGTTTACCGGCCTCAGGATCGCGGCCAGCACGGCAAAAACCCTTGCCTGGACTTTGGGCAAGCCGTTGTTTGCCGCCGGCAGTCTGCTCTGCCAGGCCAACCGCGCCGCCACCTCCGGCCTGCCGGTTTGCGCGGCATTCGACGCCGGCCGCGGGGAATTCTATGCAGCCTGCTTCCGCTGGCGGGATACGGCCGACGCTCCCGAGGAATTACTGAACCCTGGCGCCTGGGACCTCGATTCGCTCTGCCGCCGGTTGGTTTCACTGTGCACAGGCGGCAAAGTTATTATGCTCGGCCAGGGTTATCTAAACAGACGCGCCGAGCTGGACGAGAAGCTGTCAGAACTGCTCGAAGCAGCCGACGACTGTCTGCATGAACCGGACGCCCGCTCCCTAGGACAACTGGTTTTGGCCGCTCCCGAACGCTACCTGGTGGATCGAATCGGGACGTTCGAGCCTGACTATATCAGGGTCGGCCAGGTCGGTCTGAGGCTTGGATAATTATGCCGCCAAAAGAATCCCGGCAGCGCCGCAAGCTGAAAGTCAAAGTGGTCCCGCTGGCCATGGAACATCTGGACGCGGTGATGGAAATCGAACAGGAGGCGTTCACAACTCCCTGGCTGCGTGATTCTTTTGTCAAGCTGCTGGAAAACCCGGCGACGATCAATTTCGTTGCGCTTAACGCGGGCCGCGTGGTCGGTTACAGTTGCACCTGGTTCGTAATTGATTCGGCGGAGCTGGGCAATATCGCAGTTTCTTCCGCCTGCCAGGGCCAGGGAGTCGGCCGCTGTCTGATGGACATCACCATGCGCGCCTGTCGCAGGCAGAATGTTGAATCGCTGTTCCTCGAGGTACGCTCGTCCAACAGTCGGGCGGTCGAACTGTACGAACACTACGGATTCAGCTCCATCGGGCTGCGGCCCGGTTACTATTCCGACCCGCGGGAAGACGCGCTGATAATGAAGCTGAAACTATGACTTGACCACCTTTTACGCCTTATAGCTTGACTTAATCTTCCCGCAGGTTTTAAATTATCTTTTCGATTTTGAAAATGCTTTTCCGGTCGGCCGGTGATTGACAGCGGGCCGCGAGTTCAGCCCTGGAGGCGGTTTGTCCTGGTTCCGCAAGGAAAAAAGAGGTCCGAAAGTCCAGCCCAAGAAAGTGATCCCGGACGATATCTGGATCAAATGCGAGGCCTGCGGGGAGACTCTGTATAAAAAAGAGGTCGAGTCTAACCTGAATGTCTGCACGCGCTGCAATTTCCACTATGGGCTGACTCCCAAGCAGTACGTCGATCTGTTGCTTGATCCGGGGACATTCCGCGAGCACGACAGCCAGATCGGCAGCGTGGACACGCTTAAATTCGTCGACCGCAAGAAATACACCGAGCGGCTGGACCAGATGATGAAGAAAACCGGCCGCAAGGAAGCCCTGGTTGCCGGCAGCGGGAAAATGGACAAGGTCAAGGTCCAGTTGAGCCTGATGGACTTCTCGTTTATCGGCGGCAGCATGGGCAGCGTGGTGGGTGAAAAAATCGCCCGCTCGATCCGTCGCTCCCTGGACGGCCGCCAGCCGCTGATCGTTGTCTCCCGCAGCGGCGGAGCACGGATGATGGAGGGTATTTTCTCGCTGATGCAGATGGCCAAGACCAGCGCCTATCTGGGACAGATGCGCGAAGAAAGTATCCCCTATGTCTCGATCATGGCCCATCCCACAACCGGCGGTGTCACCGCCAGCTTTTCGATGCTGGGAGATGTCAATATCTCGGAGCCGGGCGCACTGATCGGCTTTGCCGGGCCGCGCGTGATCAAGCAGACCATTCGCCAGGACCTGCCCGAGGGTTTCCAGCGGGCCGAGTTCCTGCTCGAACACGGGATACTCGACATGGTGGTTCACCGTCGCGAGATGCGTGACACGGTGATCCGGCTGCTGCACTTCATGATCGACTGACAGGCCGGTTGCGGCCTCCCTTCCCCGTACGAATCATGCTGATAGGACTGACATCGCGCAACGCCGCCGGCAAGGACGAGGTGGCCGATTACCTGGCCGAGCGCCACGGGTTCGCCAGGTTCAGCCTGTCCGATGTGCTGCGCGTAGAACTGGAGCGGGCCGGCAAACCGATAACCCGCGAGAACCTGACTGCCGAGGGCAACCGCCTTCGCGCCGAACGCGGACCGGGCGCGCTGGCCGAGCTGGCCCTGGCCGGTCTGGAGGGCAGGGAACGGGCGGTGGTGATCAGCATCCGTAACCCCGGCGAGGTTGAAACCCTGCGTCAGCGAGACGATTTCGTGCTGTGGGGCGTGGACGCTCCGGTGGGAACCCGTTTCCGCCGGGCGCACAAACGCCGCCGTCCCGACGACCCCTTGACCCTGGAGCAGTTCATCCGCCAGGAACAGGCCGAACTCGAAGGCAGCGGGACCGAGCAGCAACTGGACCGCGTGTTCGGGATGAGCGATGTCGTGATCGAAAACGACGGCACAATCGAGGAGCTGCACCGCAAAGTGGAGGAACTGCTGTGAGCCGCCCGAGCTGGGACCGTTATTTTCTCAAGATGTCGATGTTGATCAGCGAGCGCTCCACCTGCCTCCGCCATCACGTGGGTGCGGTCCTGGTGCGCGAGCGCAGGGTGCTTTCCACCGGCTACAACGGGGCGGCCAGCAGACTCAAGGACTGCCTGGAGCTGGGCTGCCTGCGTGATGAGCAGAAAATCGACTCCGGTACGCGCCACGAGGTCTGCCGTGCGATCCACGCCGAGCAGAACGCGATTATCCAGGCCGGACAGCACGGAGTCGGTATCGCCGGGGCAACGATGTACTGCACCCACAGTCCCTGCCTGATCTGCGCCAAGATGATAGTCAACGCCGGCGTAGAACGGGTGGTGAGTTTCACCCCCTACGACGATTCCAATTCGCCGGAGCTGTTCGCTGAGGCCGGTACTGTCTGCGATGTGCTGGACAAGCCCGATCCGGAAATAAAGTTCAAACCCTGAAGACCGCACGAAAGTAGCAGTTTCGCGATCGTGCCCGATACGCCGTTCCAATGCGCATTGGGCGTTTTTTTTAATGCCGGAGTATTCTGCCAGATGGAACGTCCCGAATTTCAACCGGCTGTCTCCGTGGAGGCCGCACTCGGCTCCGGCCCGCTGACCGGCAGGCTGTTCAGGATCGCCGTGCCGCTGATTTTCAACCAGGGTTCGGTGATCCTGATGATGTTCGTGGACCGGATGTTTCTCTCGTGGTACGGCACCGACGAGATCTCCGCGGTCTGGCCGGCGACTTTCCTCTACATGGCTTGCGCCACGCTCTTTTACGGAGTGACCGCCTTTATCAACATCTACGTGGCCCAGTATCACGGGGCAGGCAACAAGAAGATGTGCTCGGCCACTGTCTGGCAGGGAGCCTACCTGGCGCTGGGAGCGTACCTGCTCCTGCTGCTTGTCATTCCGCTCGGACGGCAGAGTTTCACCTGGTTCGGCCACCGCCCCGAGATAGCCGGTCTGGAACGGACATATTTCACGGTAATGATGTGCGCGGCCGTGATGCCGATGATGAACAACAATTTCGCCTCGTTTTTCACCGGCCGCGGCCTGACCCATATCACGATGCTCAGCAACGTCACCGGCAACGCGATCAATATTTTCCTGGACTGGGTGCTGATCTTCGGACATCTCGGCGCGCCGCGGCTGGGCATTTTCGGCGCGGCCCTGGCCACGGCGGTCAGCTCGGCCGTACCGCCGGCGATCATGTTCGCCCTGTTCCTCAAACCAGGCTACCAGGCCGACTACGATACCCGCGGCCAGCGCAGGGTTCGTCCCGGACTGCTGAAAAAATTCCTCAAGCTCGGCCTGCCCTCCGGCATCCACGACCTGACCTATTATCTCGCCGTCGCGCTGTTTTTCATGTTCATGGGCAGGGCCCTGCCCGAGTCGCTGGCGGCCAACAATATCGCCTGGTCGATCAACGAGTTGCTGACAGTCTATATCCACGGGCTGACCCTGGCCAACACCACTCTGCTGGCCCAGTGTATCGGCGCGGGGCGGCAGGAGGAGGGCGAGCGGCTGACTTACCTGGTGCTGAAAATCCTGCTGGGAATGGCGCTGGTGGTCGGCGCGGTCTACGTGCTGTTCGGCGAGGATATTTTCTGGCTGTTCCGTCCGCGGGTGACCG
>VRUH01000069.1:0-5754 GCA_019456185.1 Candidatus Glassbacteria bacterium
CCTCGATGTCGGCTCATCGCATCCTGGGGCTGGAGAAGGTCCCAAGGGTTAGGCTGTTCGCCTATTAAAGCGGTACGCGAGCTGGGTTTAGAACGTCGTGAGACAGTTCGGTCTGTATCCGCCGTGGGCGCAGGAGATTTGAGAGGGTCTGTCCCTAGTACGAGAGGACCGGGATGGACGAACCTCTAGTGTACCAGTTGTACCACCAGGTGCATCGCTGGGTAGCTATGTTCGGACGGGATAACCGCTGAAAGCATCTAAGTGGGAAGCCTTCCTCAAGATAAGATCTCCCCTTCGCTCGCTTCGGCGTGCGATCTGAAGGCCCCTGGAAGACTACCAGGTTGATAGGCTGGAGGTATAAGCATGGCGACATGTTCAGCCGACCAGTACTAATAGGCCGTGAGACTTGACCTGATTTAATTTCTTTGTCACTTGGGCGCTCGTGTCTTGACAAGGCAATCGATTTTCAAAAATCACCTTTGCCGGTGACTACAGCGAAGGGGAAACACCCGTTCCCATTCCGAACACGGCAGTTAAGCCCTTCTGCGCTGATGGTACTGCGGGGGTGACCCCGTGGGAGAGTAGGTCGTTGCCGGCTTTTTCCTTAAAACCCCGTCCTTACACAAGGACGGGGTTTTTTGTTGCCCCTTATCCCTCCGCCGTCTGGCGCGGACGGCTTTCCGTTGTTATCTTATCCGCGTTCTGAAAGCTAATGCTCATTCACGCTGACCGGGGTTGCGCAGGTGTCCGCTGGCATCTCTGGAAAATACCCCTGCCTCGTCATCGGCGGCGGGATTATCGGCTCCTCCGTAGCCCGCGAGCTGGCCTCCCGCGGCCGCGGACCCGTGGTTGTGCTCGACAAGGAACCCGAGCTGGGCCTCCACGCCTCGGGCCGCAACAGCGCAACAGCGGCGTGCTCCACAGCGGGATCAACCAGCAGCCCGGCTCGCTCAAGGCCCGCATGGCGGTGGAGGGCAACCGGCTCGCGCGCGAGTTCTGCACCGAGCACGGCGTGAGGATGGAGCGCTGCGGCACGATCGTGGTCAGCCGCGACGAGCGCGAGCTGGCGGTGCTGCACACGCTGCTGGAGATGGGCGCCGCCGCCGGGGTGGAGGGCCTGCGGATCATGGAGGCTGGCGAGCTGGCCGAGCGGGAGCCCTCGGCCGTGGGGGATAACGCCCTGCTCAGCCCCAACGGCGCGATTGTCGACAGCGAGGCGTTCGTCCGCGCGGTGGCCGATGACGCCCGGGCAAAGGGCGCGCAGTTCGTGATGAACGCCGAAGTGACCGCCATCAGGAAAAATACCGTGGTCAGCAAGGCCGGGGATTTCGAGGCGGGCCACGTGATCAATTGCGCCGGACTCTACTCGGACCGGATCGCCCGCATGATGGGCGCCGGCAAGGGCAAGCGGATTATCCCCTTCCGCGGCGAATACATGGAAATCACCGGGCTGCCCGTGAATTCGATGGTTTACCAGGCACCCGATCTGCGCTACCCGTTCCTCGGCGTGCATTTTACGAAAACGGTCGATGGCCGGGTGCTGGCCGGACCCACCGCCATGCTCTCGTTCGGCCGCGAGGCCTACGACAAGCAGATTGTCCCCGGCGACAGCATCGGCATGATCGCCAGTCTAAACTTCTGGCGGCTGGTTTCCAGCGGCAAGTTCCTGCGCCTCGTCTGGCACAACGGCAGGATATCTTTCTCCGACCGCGCTTTCCTGGCCGAGATCCGCACCCTGGCCCCCGATGTGGCAATGGATCAAATTAAGCCCTGCCGCTCTGGGATCAGGGCCCAGATGGTCGATAACAGCGGCCGGATGGTCAACGACATGGTTGTGGAATACCTGCCCGCCAGCACCCATGTCCTCAACGCGGTTTCCCCCGGCATGACCGCGGCCCTCGCGTTCGCCGGCCACGTGGTGGACGAAATAATCAACGGAAACTGACCTCGCCTCCAGGCCGACACCACCGGTCAGGAGCTGGTCCGGCTGCTCGACGTGATTTCAACGAATGGCACTCATTTTTTCCGCGAGTCCCGGCATTTTGATGCTCTCGCCGAGCTGCTCGAACATTGGGCGTCCAGGGGCCAACGCCGTTTCCGACTGTGGTGCAGAAATGATCGAGTTCGGCAGGCTGAACCTGTCGGTCTTTCCCTATCCGCTCAAAGGTCCGCTTGATATAATATTCTGCCGCAACGTGATGATCTATTTTGACAGCGATTTACGCAGCCGCGTACTGAATAACATGTACAGGCTGCTCAAGCCCGGAGGACACCTGATGGTCGGGCACGCGGAAAGCCTGACCGGCCTGGTGAGCCGGTTCAAGAATGTCCGGCCCTCGGTGTATATCAAGGACTAAGACTAGCTTGACAGGACCGAGGCGGCGCAGGGCCTCTTCCTCGGCGAGCAATCCCGTACAATTCTTCAGGTCCGATACCCTCCTGCGCACGAAGACCCTGCCTGATACGACAGGTGCAATCAATTCCCGTATATGATGAAAACCGGCTAAACTGTTGCAATTCAATGCCGTACGCCGATCGATAATCTGCTATTAAATTAGTTGACAAATACGATTAGTTGGGTGATAATATTAAAGTCCGAGTAAATATTCGCAAGCAGCAGCACGGCTCTTGAACTCAAGTCCCTGCATCTCGTTAACTTTATAGAAGGAAGCTTGCTCCGCTTTTAATGACGGATTTGTTGAGCCGGTTTGCCGATTTTAACCGATCGAGTTCTGCCTGTAATCGACTGCAGCCCCCGCGCGAGTTCCGGGACCTCTCGTCCCGGCCTTGCCAGTCGCCACGGCAGGGGGGGGGGTAGAGTTGTTGATTCATGTCGAGGATATTATTCCCGGAATGCTGCTCGAGAGCGCTATCTCTCTTAAAGCAGGCAGTTACCTGCTTACACCGCAGGAAATTCCGGACGGCCTCGATGAGAAGGTTATCGAGTCGATCCACCGTTTTTCCAGCCAGTTTTCACCCCTGCCTCATTTCGTGAACATAGTTGAAGACGACCGGACGCTGGTCAAGCTTCACGAGATCCTCACCGCCGATATCGGCAGGGTTGCCGACACGATCAGGGCCGGCGGCGACTTTCCGAACTTCCTCTCCGACGCGGACTTGGGCGAAAAGGTTGGACGGGTTCTGGAGAAGGTGCTGTCCAACCCCGATATAATCCGCGAAGTCTATCAGTTCAAGAACGCTTCCCGCGAAGGGGCGGACAGCAAATCAGCCTTTCTCGATCACACTTTCAGGGTCACTTTACTTTCTGTTGCCCTGGGAGTCAGGCTGCACATGTCGGTTATCGCCCTGATCAACCTGGTTGCCGCCTCGCTGATGCACGATATCGGAATCCTGCAAACTGAAATCTATCCCCGGATGGGTGAGCTCGACGAACTCAATGACAGACAGGTCCAGGAGTGGGTCGACGAGCACGCCAGACTTTCCGCCGAAGCGTTCGGGAAGGCTCAGATGACAATGCTGCCGCAGACAAAAGCCGATATCCGTCGCGCTATCGAGCACCACCACCGTATCGACCTGGCCACCGAAAAAAAACGCTCGCTGGCGGCTGTCCTGCATTTAGCCGACCTGGTGGACGAGATGATCGGTCCGATGCCTCATCAGCTGCGGTATAATTTCAACCCGGTGCAGTTGCGTGAGATCGGCCGCAAGATGGCGCAGCGCGCGGGGATCAACCGTGTGACTCTGGCCCTGGTGAAACTCTATCGCAAGGTCCCGCCCGCTTGGCCGATGGTCCTGGAGCTGGCGGAACTGTTCGGCCTGCAGGAACTGACTATCGAGAACTACGAGCAGAAACTCAAGGAAATCTTCGACATATGCCCCTACGGAATGCAGCGCCCGTATCCGCAGCTCGGCGGCAGTCAGGTCCCGCGGATGGTCTACTGCAAGGACCGCGAGAAGGAACATGATTGCGAGCATTACGGCCGGGCTCAGGTCGCGATCCAGACTCCGTCGGGCAAGATGGTGCAGTACTACAAGTGCGGTACGATGACCAACGCGCTGGTGGAACTGAACAAGGAGATCCGCCCCACTGTGGAGTGATCGCGTTCCCACCTGGTAACAGCCGCCCAAAAACCACCGCCTCTTCGGGGCCTGCTTCATCCCCGGAGGGGCGTTTTGCGTGGGCGCAACAATGTGTGGCGCATTCGCTGCCCTCTGAGTAGTTTGCAGCAGGCTGACCCGAACAGGTATGCATCCCAACGAACCGGAGGCAGGCAATGGAACAGGCCGTACTGATAATCACCATGATTCTCTATTTCGTGGCCCTGCTGTTGATCGGCTGGCTCAGCCGCAGCGACAGCGATTCACTGGACGGTTACTACGCGGCCGGTCACAAGCTGCGTTACTGGGTAGTCAGTTTCTCCAGCAGTGCCACCGGCGAGAGCGGCTGGCTGCTGCTGGGACTGACCGGGATGGGCTACGCGGTGGGACTGCACGCGGTCTGGGTGATTATCGGCGAGACGCTTGGCATGGGAATCGGCTGGTTCATCATGGCCCGCCCGTTCAAACGCCTCTCGTCGCGCTACGGCTCGATCACGATGGGCGACTACCTGGAGGACCGGTTCGCCGACACTCGTCACCTCCTGCGCATTATCGGCACGGTGATCCTGATTTTCATGGTCTCCTGCTATATCGCGGCCCAGCTGACCGCCATCGGCAAGGCGTTCAAGGTCTTCCTGGATATCGATTTCGTCACCGGCACCCTGATCGGCCTGGGGATCATCCTGTTCTACACCGTGGTCGGCGGGCTGAAAGCTGTCGCCCGGGCCGATTTCTTCCACGGCCTGCTGATGCTGCTCGGGCTGGTGGCCCTGCCCGTGGTGGCGATAGCCGCGGTCGGCGGGTTCGGGCCGATGCTTGAGGCCCTGCGCGGAATCGACCCGCTGGTGCTGACGATCTCCGGCAAAGAGGGCTGGACCCTGGCCGGCGTAATCAGTATCGTCGGCTTCCTCGGCGTGGGCCTGGCATTCATGGGCAGCCCGCAGCTGTTCGTGCGCTTTATCGCCGCCCGCAACGAGGATGAGCTGCGCGTGGGCAAATGGGTGGCCGTGGCCTTCATCCTCGTTGTCGATACCGGGGCCGTGCTGGCCGGGATGGCCGGGCGGGTGCTGTTCGACGGTCTGGCCGACCAGGAGTTCGTGATGCCCATGCTGGCCGTCGAGCTGTTCCCGGCCTGGATCACCGGCATCTTTATCGCCATCGTGCTGGCCGCGATTATCTCCACCGCCGATTCGCTGATGATTCTTTTATCGAGCGCCGTGATCCGCGATCTGTATCAGAAAGTGATCAACCCCGATGCGCCCCAGCGCCGGCTGGTGATCTGGGGCAAGGTGATGACCGTGATCGTGGGCGTGGTCGCGTTCTTTTTCAGTCTCTCCGAGAGCCGGCTGATTTTCTGGTTCGTCCTGTTCGCCTGGAGCGGGATCGGCTGCGCCTACTGCCCGGTGGTGATCATGAGCCTGTTCAGCAAACGGGTCAACCTGGCCGGGGCCGTGGCCGGGATGGTGAGCGGGTTCCTGATCACGGTGGTCTGGGCGATCTGGCTCAAGGAATCGACCGGGCTATACGAGATGATACCTGGCTTTTTCGGTGCGCTGGCGGTGATCTGGGTGGTGAGTTTTTTTGCTGGGAGAACCGGGGATTCTCCCAGCAGTGAGATGGTTCCATAAGAAAGTCGAAGTATTAAGATATCTTGATAAAAGGCATATACTTTTCTTCTTTCCAGTCGATGAAAAA
>VRUH01000069.1:5764-17447 GCA_019456185.1 Candidatus Glassbacteria bacterium
GAAGCAAATTTTTTGTCGCCGCGGACGCCGGACTCGCCCGACCTTAGAGTTGGTAATAGAGTTATTGTTATCACGGCAAAAAACGCTGCCCGCGTTGTGGGGCCTGCGCTCGCCCTGGACCGGCAGGCCGCGCCAGACCTCGCGAAGTATGCCTGCCTCCTCAGGTCATATGTTATGAGATAGGATTACGGCAAAAAAACCGCTGGGACGGAGTCGGCTCGGACATGCGGCGCCGCGAAGGCGGCCTGCGGCCGCATTGGGTTGGGGCATTCAGGGTGATCGCAGTAGCTTGATTTTAGGGAGCGGCGGGGTAAACCACCGGGCCGCATGTCTGAGCTAAGGCACAGCCAGCGGTTTTTTTGCCAAGTTTCCCACGTCATATCATATTACCAGTATA
Source organism: Candidatus Glassbacteria bacterium (assembly GCA_019456185.1). NCBI lineage: Bacteria > Candidatus Glassiibacteriota > Candidatus Glassiibacteriota bacterium. The sequence continues at coordinate 6,162 of VRUH01000069.1, forward strand.
AGTTGGGAGCACCTTCAATTGTCCCGCCGTACTGTGGCGGGGCAATTCAGGCCCACCTAATCGGTAGCGGTATATGGAACTGGCTAACTAATCTGGTTGGTATTATTAAGAGTTGATGCGAGTTCGGCCCGGTGAAGGCTTTTGCTTCTTTTGGCCACAAAAGAAGAAAGAAATGCATTTCTTCTTTTTTTTTATACGTTTTGGATCAAGGTAGATTGGAGAATCCTATGAAAACCACCTGCGCCTGGGTCCCCGGCGAGGACCCTCTGTATAAAGCCTACCACGACAGCGAGTGGGGCGTGCCGGTCCATGACGACCGCACCATCTTCGAGTTCCTCACCCTCGAGAGCGCCCAGGCCGGCCTGAGCTGGATCACCATCCTGCGCAAGCGCGAAAACTACCGCGCCGCGTTCAGCGGTTTCGACCCGGAAAAAGTGGCCCGCTACGATGAGAAAAAATTCAACGCGCTGATGGGTGATGCCGGGTTGATCCGCAACAAGCTCAAGATCCGCGCGGCGATCGACAACGCCCAACGCTTCCTGGAGGTTGCCGGGGAGTTCGGTACGTTCGACAAGTATATCTGGGGTTTCGTGGGCGGGAAAACGATTGTCAACTCCTGGAAAACCTTGCAGGAACTGCCGGTATTTACTCCGGAGGCCGAGGCGCTGAGCAAGGACCTCAAGCGGCGCGGCTTCAAGTTCGTGGGGCCGACAGTGGTTTACTCCCACATGCAGGCCACCGGGATGGTGCTCGACCACACCACGGACTGCTTCCGCTACAAAGAACTGCTGCCGCAATAGGTTTGCCGCCGGCGCCGGGAAAGATTTGGGGTAACAGACTACCTCCGCCGCCTGCGCGCTGACTTATGGCACGGGGTGTCGTCGCGGCGGGAGACCGGCCGGGCGCTGATTATCTTGCGTTTACGGACAGTTACCAGCAGCGAATTCCCCCGCTCCTCGATAGCCAGGATATCATAACCGCCCATGCGCAGGCTGTCGGCCAGGTCCTGTCCCACCGGCCCGGAATCGACCAGGACGGCCAGCGGTCTGCCCGGCTCGGAGCGGTCCAGCACGGTTTTGATCTGGACGAAATTCATCGGGCAGGGCGTGCCCACCAGGTTCAGCGTGTCGTCGGCGGCTGCCATCGCCTCCTCCCTCAGCGGAATGCCATTTCGGCCCAACTGGCCACGATCCCGGCCAGCTCTCCCGGGTCGTTGTAGACTCCGGTGTAAAATTTCTTGCCCGCTCCCGCATTATCGAACGTATCGGAACTCCAGCGGTAGGCATCGCGGAAAGCGCGCTTATCGACCAGCTTTTTCTCTCCGTCAAGGCCGTTGAACAGCCAGACCGGCCGAGGGGCAAGAATGCCCGCCACCTGGGGAATGTCATGGCTGGTCAGCGCACGCGGCAGGAAATCCTCGAAATTCCAGGTGTAGAGCTTGGTGCGTACCAGGGCGCTCCAGGTCACCAGGCTGGAGTCGGCCAGGACCCCTGCGATCCGCGAATCCAGGGCGGCTGCGTACAGGGCATGCATACCCGCACTGTTGCGGCCGGCCACTGCTATCCTGTCCGGGTCGATATCGTCGCGGGTGCGGAGATATTCCACGGCTCGGCCCAGGTCGAACACCCGCATCGCGAAAATGGAACGCCCCAGCTTGAGCCCGTCGTACGCCGCCCCGGCCATTACGCCCAACACCTGGGCCTCGAACCCGCCCTGGCGGTCGCGGTCGCTGCGACGAGTGATTGCGGTTTCACCGCAGCCGCGCAGGTCCACCGCCAGCACGGTGTAACCCCGGGTTGCCAGGGAGCGGGCCAGCTCGATATCGGAGGAAGTGCGGCCCCTGCTGTCGGCCAGCACGATCGCCGGGGATTGAGCGCCGGCTCCTGATTTAAACAGCAGCGCGGGCAGGTAGATATCGTCCTCGGAGAAAATCGCCAGTTTCTCCACCGGGGGAGAAACGTCCGGCACCATACCCAGGCTGACCGCGGCCGGTGGGGTGCCGGGCGAGGGGTTGCCCAGCAGGGATTCCAGTTGGCTCCGCAGAGTGTCACGCAGAGCGGACAGGTTCTTCCTTTTGGGAGGTTTTCGTTCCGGCAGGATTTTCTCCAACTCTTCGGCGGCCCATTGCCAGAGCGGCGTACCGGTTTCGTTCAGAATCTGCCCGCTGACAGAAATTGTCAGGCTGTCCTCCGGCTCGAGTCGCAACTCCGGTTCGCGGCTGTCGTTTTCCCGGCCGTAAAACCAGCGTCCGAACCACTCGTAAGTCGGCTCGCGCATTTCGCGGAAAAAGCCGTGGGGCTGCTCCGTATCCACCCAGCTCAGTTTCTCCGGCGTGCCCAGCGTGCGGTAGAGCCAGCTCGACTGCACCCAGGAGCGCAGGCTGTGGCGATGGACTCCTTCGGCGGATTCCTTGATCAGCCGGTAGGGGCGGGGCCAGGCGGCGGCCATCATATCCGCGTGGGTCACCTTGTTGGGGACCAGCATCGGCAGGTTCTGTTCCCCGTCGCCGATACCGCCGGCGCCCAGGCTCAGCTCCGGTCCGCTGACAGTCCCGACAGGCACGGCCACCTTGATCCTGTCCTCCAGGGGAGTCAGGTGCAGGGTGACAGTTCCGCCGCCGCTGTTGCCGGTCATCCCGATCCGCGTGGTGTCGACCTCGGAGCGCGAGCATAGGTAGTCGATCCCGCGGATTCCGTCCCAGCAGCGCAGAGCCATCAGGTGCCGGCCCATCAGGAACAGCGGATTGGCGCTCATGCTGTGTTCGCGGGTGGGACTGGGCAGGATTCTTTCACCGTTTTCAGCCAGGTACTGGTAACGCTCGCCCTGGCCATAGGGATCGTAGATCAGCACCACGTACCCTTTCTGTACCAGTCCCAAGCCCACGGAGTGGTATTTATCGTAAGCCTTGCCGTTCTCGCTGTGGCCGCAGGAGACAAGGATTCCGGGCCACGGCCCTGCTCCGTCCTGCGGCACATACAGGTTGGCGGTCACGGGTATGCCCGGCATCGACTCGAACAGCACGTTTTCTATCCGGTAGCTGCCGCGATCCAGCACCCGGACTGTTTTCGCGTTCAGCGGAGTGCGTTCCGGAAACGGCAGGCCGAGCGCCGCGCGGTAGTTGGCCAGCAGTTTTGCCTTGTAATTCCGCCAATCCGATTCGTTTTCGATGCGGGCGAATTCGGTTTCGCGCTCCCAGGAGATCGCCGGAGCGATCCTGCCGAGATGTTTGAACAGCATGATTTCGTTGTCGGCGAACGGGACTTGATCAGGCAGAACGCGCCACTGGTCCATCTGGGCGGCGAGAGCGCCGGGCAGAGTGAATATCGCACCTGCAACCAGGGCATAAGTTGTAATCTTTCTCATGATCTTACCATCCGCTATAAAGGTGAGCCCCGTCCGGCGGGATGATACTAATGATAAGCAGGCGCGGGCCGGACAGTCAACACTCATGCGAGCGAATTTACGCCCCCGTTCTGTTAAATGCAGCCGATTTTGGTTACAACAGGGTACCGGCCGGATCGATCAACTTCACCCGCTCCGAAGCAGCACCAGCATGCGCCGGGAGGTAACCAATGCCGCAGGGAGCCAAGCCCAATCGACGGTTATTTCTGAGGACCTCGGCCGCGCTTGCCGCCCCGGGAGCCGACATTTCCGGGGATCGAGATGTGAGTCCGGGAGCAACCGCGGAGAAGCGATAATGACTGACAGAAAGCGGTTTTCAGCGGCAGCGTCCTGGTAATACGAGAGCGAAAACGTGACATCTATCGGCGGATAAAGAAAAACCCCGGCCAATCCCTGGCCGGGGTTCTCGGTTACCGCAGCAAGGGGGGCTGTTATTTGCCACGGTAAGTTTTCCTGAATTTCAGCGGGTCTCCCAGGGGCGCTTTCAGCGATCTTTCGTGGATCGAGCCGGGCGCGTCGGGAAAACCGAATCCGTTGGTGCGGGACCTGGGCTCGGCGGTCCCGGCGATTATTTTGCGCAGCCAGTTCATTTTCCGATCACCATTTTCCGCGCGGCCATGTATTTCCCGGCTCGCAGCCTGTAGAAGTAGGTGCCGCTGTCGAGTTCGCCCCCCTTGTCATCCGTACCCTGCCAGAAGAAGCTGTACTGGCCCGGCTCGTGGATCTCGTCCACCAGGGTCCTGACACACTCCCCACCCGCGTCGAAAACTTCAATGATAACCTTCACCGGCCGGTCGCTCATGCTCACCGTATAACCGATAGTTGTCGCCTGGTTGAACGGGTTCGGCCAATTCTGTTCCAGTTCGAATCTGCGCGGCAGGATAAGCGCCTGCCGCTGGTAACTCGAGCGCTGTTCGCGAAAATCACCCGGCGATGTCAGGCCCGTCCCGGTCCGGCTGACTTTCCGCCCGTCGCTGTCCGCCCGCGGCGGATTTTCGACTCCGGCCAGCCCGGAAGCCAGGTTGAGCATCATCACAAGGGCCACGGGAATCAGCCGCGGCGCAGTCTTTTTCACCGTGAACATCTCATCCTCCCGCCCCCCCTGATGGATTCCGGCGTACCGACTGTCGAGCGCGAGGACTTGCGATGCGGTTCAATCCAGGAGTTGAACCCTCTGCGGGAGGGAACCGCCGAACCGGAGCGATCAATGATCTTCCCCGGATTTCTGGTTCCCCGCCAGGTTAATAAAAGGGCCTTGACGCCCTTTCCGGTTTTCCCGGCCGGCGGCTCCCTGCCGCAGAGAGTTGTTTGCCTGAATCCGGCGGCGCTGAAAAGATTCCCGACCTTCGCCCAGCCTGTCAGAAGTTGCCCTACTTCCTTACACAAGCCTGGCGATTCAAAAGTGCCCGGATTTGTGAACCGGACGAAGATCGGGATGTTGCCAGCCGCGATTATAGATTAAGCAACCGGCGTGCCATTCCGTTTACCAACCTGACGATAAATTGTAAAGTATTGATAGGTAATAAGATGACGGAGAGTACGAAATTGGGAGGAGAAGAAGTTTGTGATTTATGTTGGTGAATAATCACAAGAATATGTTAATATTAACAACTTATTCGCAAGTTTACCCGGTTGTGCCAAGCAGTGGCGGGGGTCAGTGCTTTTTGATTTCGATCCCGTAGCGTTTGATCCGATAGCGGAGCTGATTGAGCGTGATTCCCAGCTTGCGGGCCGTGCGGCTCTGGTTGTAGCCGTTGGCTTCGAGCGTTTCCAGGATAATCCGCTGCTCCATGTCGTGGAGTCTGGCGGGATGGCCGGAGTCCTGTTCGCCGGAAGCCGGGTCTGGCTGCCTGGCGGCCGGGCAGATCTCGGCGGGGATATCCTCGGGCATGATAACGCCCTGCTCGCGCATGACCATGATCCGCTCGATTATGTTTTCCAGTTCACGGATATTGCCCGGCCAGGAATGATCCAGCAGGCTGTTGAGCGCATCGGGGCTGATTCCCTCCACCTTGCGGTTCAGTTCGCTGTTGAACTTGCCGATAAAAAAGTCCACCAGCAGTGGAATGTCCTCGGTGCGCTCTCGCAGGGGCGGGATTTCGAGCGGGACCACGTTGAGCCGGTAAAACAGGTCCGTGCGGAACTTTCCCGAATTGATCGCCTCGTCCATGTTACGGTTGGAGGCGGCGATAATCCGCACGTCGACCTTGACCGTCTCGTTGCCGCCCAGCCGCTCGAAAGTGTGTTCCTGCAGGAAGCGCAGCAGCTTGACCTGGGTGTCCACCTGCAGCTCGCCGATCTCGTCGAGGAAGATCGTCCCCCGGTCGGCCAGCTCGAACTTGCCCCGTTTGCGGCTCACCGCGCCGGTGAACGCGCCTTTCTCGTGGCCGAACAGTTCGCTCTCCACCAGGTTTTCCGGCAGGGCGGCCACGTTGACTTTCACCAGCGGCTTGTCCTTGCGCCCGCTCTGGCTGTGGATCAGATCGGCCAACAGTTCCTTGCCCGTGCCGCTGTCGCCGCGCAGGAACACCGTGCTTTCCAGCGGGGCAACTTTGGCGCACATCTCGTAAACCTGTTTCATCTTCCTGTTCTTGCTGTGGTAGATCCCCTCGGAGCGGGCCTGCTCGGAGAGCAGCTTGTAGCTGTGGGCCAGGTCGTCGAAACTGATCGCGTTTTTCAGCGCCACGGCGGCCAGGTCGGCGAACGTGGTGAACAGCTCGAGCCGGCTGGCCGGGAAGTCGCCGCTGTTTTTGTAGTTCAGCACCTCGATCACCCCCAGCATCTTGTCGCGAAACACCATCGGCGCGCAGCAGACTCCCTCCGTGCGGTAGCCGGACTGCTGATCGATCTCGGCGTAGAAGCGCGGATCGGAGTCGACGTCGTTGACCATCACAGGCTCGCGGTTCTGGATCACCCAGCCGGCGATACCCTTGTCCGACGGGAAGCGCAGGCCCTTGACCGCATCTTCCTTAGTCCCGGTGGAACTGGCGATCTGGAGGTATTCGCCGGAGGAATCGAGCAGGATCACCGAGCTGCTTTCGGCATTCATCAGCCTGCGCGCGGCCTGCTGGATAACCAGCAGTACCTCTTCCACGTTGAGGCTGGAGGTGACTTTCCGGCAGGCGTCGATCAGCGAGCGGATCTCCTCGTCTTTCTCCGCCAACACCTGTTCCAGGCGATCCAGTTTCTGTTGAAGCGACTTATCGGTCATAAATTCGGTCCATTTCAATGGAGTTGCTCTCAGCGGCGGCTGCGAGAGTAACGCGCAGAACTGAGAATATTAGCGCGAAGTGTTAAAAGCAAGGAAAACGGTGCGTCAGGGAACCGGTTTGTGGCCAAACAAATATCTCACCCATGGCAAACATCATTTCAAGCCGATTTGACTGAATTTTCAGCGTCTCGAAACGGGGTTCCGGGGAGAAAAACCAGCAGTAAGTCGGAGGGTGATGAGATGGTGCGACTGCGGCGTCAATCACCGTTAGCTGTAACTGGAGACACTGCCACGGCGGCAGCGGGGCGGGAATAACCGGAAAGTGCGTCCGGGAATACCCGTCCCGTTTATTTTCCGGCATGATTCGCCGTTCTTGCCCGCCGGCCAGTGATGAACTATAGTGAAAGAAGGTACGGTTCCGGGACCGGCTGATCTCGTCCGCATGCAATACATAATCGCCCCGGAGGGAAAATGACCAGGCACGCATTGATGGCGATTGTTATTGCAGGGGTAGCGCTCGCAGCGGTTGCCGCCTGCACGAAGACGAATTTCCGCCCGGTGGATCCCACCCGAATTTACGAGTCCACCGAGAGCTTGCGGATGTTCCGCAACTTCCCCGACGTACCCTATATCGAGATCGGCACCCTGCGCGCGGTGGGGCCGAACAAGGACAAGCTGCTGAAGAGTATCCGCAAGCGGGCGATGAAAATAGGCGCCCAGGCGATCGTGGTCAAACCGACGGCGGAGCGCTCCAACGAGTATGTCAGCCGTCAGCGGGGCTCCGAGTTCTCCAAGGTGGAGTATATCATGGAGGCGGTGGCCTTGAGGTTTCCGCCGCCGGAGGAGTGATAGCGCCCGATGGAAGTACGCCGATTACGCTTAGCGGAAAGAAATTAATTTAATCCCGTTGAATTAATTCAATTTTGCGATCATGAGTCCACCTCGGCGAAGTGCTACAGCAATAATCTGGTGAGTCAACTGAAGTTATACCCAGAAATTCTCTTACAACAACTTCGCCGAACAGGCCCCATCCCCCCCTAACGTGAAACTCGTACCTGTTTACCGTATAACCATGTTCATCATTGATGACACGCTCAAGGAAAAACCGATCCATTCGCTCCAAATCCAGCGAGTATACGCCGGAATAGCTGTACATCCTCAGATTTATTTCGCCTCTTCCATTGGCGGGATCTTCGAAGAAAACAGTCAGTGTGCCTTCGGCGAGTTTTTCGAATGACGGCGCCTCGTCAACGTACCAGAGGGTACTGTCCTGGTAGAGGATATTGAACTCTTCTTCGATAGTTAGGTTATGATCTATCTCCCCAGCACTCAGGTCAGCCAACTCTCCTTCATATCCTTCAACCGGGTGTAGTAAAGTTTTTCGTATCTTGTAGCCGGCTGTTAGTCCCTCGATCCAGGAATCAATGACCTCTATCCGCAACAAGGCAGTCCATTTTTCGAGTGGGCTGGGATTATAGCTTCGGGGGTCAGTTTGAGATATATACTCGTATTCCGCCACGAAATCCGGGCTGAGCGGAAAAAAGCGCAGGTGTTCCTCTGTTACCACAGGTATCACAGGTATCACAGGCTTCGGTTCCAACGGCGTATCATCACCGCAACCAGTAATAAACAGTGGGACAAACAAAGAGAGCGCTAATAACAAAGATTTTATGTCGGTTAACATTCAAGTTTCTTCGCGTTAGGGAAATTTATTAAGGTTTTAATGATATTACCGCAAGAGCCGTACCTGTTAAGTAAACTGCGCAGGTGCAAAGATAACATCCTAAAAATCAATGTATTAGCTGTTGTCCATAGTTAATTGTGCTGTTTTGTTTATCCTTCCCGGCTCACAGTGTAACTTTGTGGGTAACAATTTTTGTGAAACAATGAGTCGTCCGTCAAACCAATAAGCACTAAAAAAGGCAACTTAGGAAAAGTTGCCGCTGGTAAAACTTCCGATGTGTGACATCCGTGTTATCGCTCACCTTCTTCTCCCACCCTCCAGCGCACGCCACTTGCTTTCCTCAGGCGGTCTGGTGGCCAGGCTGACAACCACCAGGCAGGCCAGGCTGCTCGCTAGCGCCGGATAGACAGTCGGCACACCGCCCGGCTGGCCGGCCAGCTCCCAGGCCAGTGTGACAGCCATCCCGGCCGCCATTGAAGTTACAGCGCCCGCGCCGTTGGCCCGCTTCCAGAAAAACGCCGCCATCAGCGCCGGCGTGATCCCGGTCCCGTACATCGTGTAGGCGTAGACCGCCATCTCCAGCACACCGCTGAAAAAACTGACCTGCAGCCAGGCGGCCAGCCCCAGGATTACGACCACTGTCCGGGAGAACGTCACCAGGTGACGGTGAGAGGCTTCTGGGCGGATGAAGCGCTGGTAGATGTCGCGGGTGATATTGGTGGCGGGCACCAGCAGGAAACTGTCGGCGGTCGAGACAATCACCGCCACGATCGCGCCGAGGCAGAGGCAGCCCGCGGCCAGCGGCAGCGCTTCGGTGACCACGTGCAGGATCACCATTTCCCCGTCGATTCCCCCAAACCGCGCGCTGCCGGCCACGGCCAGCACGGCCACCAGGCACTCCAGCACGATTGTCCCGGCGATCCAGCCCAGCACCGCGCGACGGGCCGTGCGCTCGTCACGCGCCGAGAAAAAACGCTGGTACATCCCGCCCTCGCCCAGCAGCAGCAGCATCGTGGCGACCGAGTAACCCAGGGCGCGGGCCACTGTCAGCTCGCCGAACAGCTCGAACCGGGTGGCAGGCAGTGCTGATCGGATACTTTCCCAGCCGCCGGCGTTGTCGATCAAAAACGGCAGGGCCAGCAGCAGCCCGGCGGTCATCACCACCCCGTTGACCACGTCGGTGTAAGCCACCGAGATCATCCCGGCCAGCACGGTGTAGCCGATCACGAACACGGCGGTCAGGGCCATGCCGGTGGAGGCCGGGATACCGGTCACGAACTCCAGCACCATCCCGCCGGCGCGGATCTGGTAGGATACAATCGCGGTGTAGGCGATAATGGTGACCACAGTGCCCAGCACGCGGGCGGCGGTGTTGTAGCGGGCTTCGAGGATGTCCGGTACGGTGAACTGGGCGAACGCGCGAACCCGTCCGGCCACGAAATAGAGCACGATAATCGCCACCCACACGCCGGCGTCGAACCACAGTGCGCTGAACCCGTGCTCGTAGGCCAGCCCCGCCGCGCCGAACAACGAGCCCGAGCCGATCCAGGTGGCCACCAGGGTGCCGACCAGCACCCACGGTCCCAGCCGCCTCCCGGCGACCATGAAGTCGGCCTCGTCGCGCACCTGGCGGCTGCGCACGGCGCCGACCACAATCAGGGCGGCCAGGTAAGCCAGGATTGCAACGAGGTAGGTCAAGTCTTTGATCCTTAATAAGTTATAGGAGACATATAAATGCCAGAAATAATTGACCTAGCCGAATATTTTATTTAGTTTTAATTAGTCTTCCCAATTCGCCAAGCCGATATTGAAAAGAAGCGGTAAAACAGTCCTTAAAATATAAGTGAGGTTACAATGCCAAAAGTGTATTGTGCCGGGCCATTATTCAATAGTAAGGAAAGAGAAGAAATAGAAGAAATAGCGGCTGAATTTGAAAAGAGAGATATTGAAGCTTATGTACCGCATAGAGATGGTTTAGAATTGGCTAAGATATCGAAGTACCTAGTACAACTGAAAAAGGAAGGAATTAATACTGATTATATCCTGGAAAAAGCAATTTTTGCTTTGGATATTTATCAAATAAGAATTAGTGATGCAGTTGTAGTCAATATAAATGGAAGAGTCCCGGACGAAGGAGCAATGATTGAAGCTGGCGTTGCTTGGTCATCTGGAATACCAGTCATCTTTTACAAAGATGATGTAAGAACAATGATAGATGGCATGGACAATCCAATGTTATTAGGAGCGTGCGAATTTAATATTGTAAATGATAAGCGTCGTTTAGTTACAGAGGTCAATAAAAGACTTGACGAGCAGAAGAAAAAATTTAATAATGTAGTTGTCTCGGTTTCGGAAGTTGGAAAAAGAATAGCTTTCTTATTGAATAGGGGAAAATATTCATTTGAAATGGTTAAAGAGTTGATTGAAATCTTTCAAGAGGCTGAATATGGAGCAGCGAAAGCATTATGAAGAATATGAAGAAAAAATATACACGAATCCGCTTGCATGTTTAAGTAAAAACAGCCGCGGGAGAAAAGGAGTATTACCGGATGATGGTTACCGATCCCCCTTTCAAAGAGATGTCCACCGCATAACTTACAGCCAACCCTTCAGAAGATTAAGACATAAAACACAAGTTTTTTTCCTGACCAATAACGATCATGTATGTACTAGGCTCGAGCATTCCTTATACGTTGCTCATGCATCGAGAACTGTTGCGCGTCATCTTGGATTAAATGAAGATTTGGCTGAAGCAATAGGATTAGGACATGATATAGGTCATGCTCCTTTTGGGCACCATGGAGAAGGGGTTTTAAGGAGTATTGCGGAGAAGCACAATATTGATTTCTATTTTCAGCATGAGTTAAATAGTTTGAGAATGGCAGATAGGCTTGGGATGTTAGATAGAGATGTGATATTGCTACAATATAGTGGACACCTCTAGAACTCAAATTAACTTGAGGTCAGGAGGTGTATCGATGAGATCGAG
>VRUH01000070.1 GCA_019456185.1 Candidatus Glassbacteria bacterium
CCGCGCTGCCCAGGTTGTCCACCGGCAGGGGCCGGATCGTGCGCAGCAGCTTGACTTTCTCGTCGCGGACCCGGTCGGCGTCGAACGAAGACGGCGGCTCCATGGCCACCAGCGAGAGCATCTGCATGATGTGGTTCTGGAACATGTCGCGAAGCTGGCCCGATTGCTCATAGTAGCCTGCCCGGTGCTCGACTCCCACGCTTTCGGCCACCGTGATCTGGACGTGGTCGATATAGTTGCGGTTCCAGACCGGTTCGAAAATGGTGTTGGCGAACCGGAAGACCAGCAGGTTCTGGACTGTCTCCTTGCCCAGATAGTGGTCGATCCGGTAGATCTGCTTCTCGTCCAGCACCTTGTAGAGCTGACGGTCCAGCTCCATAGCGCTCTCCAGATCGTGGCCGAACGGCTTCTCCACCACCACGCGGACCCACTTGCCCCTGCGGCGGTCCTCGGCCGTAAGCCTGGCGGCGCCGAGATTATCGACAACTCCCGGGAACAGGCTGGGGGGAATTGAGAGATAGAAAACGCGACGGCCGCCGGTGGGGTACTTTTCCTCCAGCTCTTCGAGCAGGGAACGCATGCGGGAGTAGAATTCGCAGTCATCGTACCCGCCGGCGATATAGTGGCAGCGCTTGATAAACATGTCCACCATCGGCCTGTTCTCGGAAGCGGCCTCGCCCTTGAGCGATTCCGAGAGGCTGTTGCGGAATTGTTCGTCGGTCATCTCCGTGCGCCCGCACCCGACAATAAAACTCCCGTCGGCAAGCAGACCCCGCTGGTAGATACTGAGCAGCGCCGGCCCCAGCTTACGGTGGGTCAGGTCGCCGGACGCCCCGAAAATCACGATACCGCAGGGTTCGAGTTGTTTATCCACGCAGTAGTAATCGCGGTGCGGGATGTGCGCATGTGAAATCAGGTTGGTCATATTCCCCGCCTGGCATGATTCAGCTAAGTAATCCAGCCCGGAACACCGGGCGGTTAGCGAGTCAACAATTCAATCGCCTTGTCTGTGTCGGTTGTCGGCAGCTCGCAGGCATAATCAACGCAGACATATGCCGCGGGCTTCCCCTCCAGCGGTCCCATTTGCCCGGTGAACGGCGCGATCTCCTCCAGCGCGGCGTCGCCACCGAGCAGCACCACCTTGTTCGGCGCGAACGGGCGCTGAAGACGGCGCGCCATTTCCAGGCCGCCGTCGCGGTCATCCCCCGAAGCCACTACGACTTCATGGCTGGGTCCGGTGGCGAAATCGAGGGCGCAGAGGAACTGGGTGAACGCGGCCGGTGAGTTCCGTACGTGGCCGCCGAACGCCCCGCCGATCTGCTCCGCCCGCTCGGCGAACCGCTCGTCCCCGGTAATCCGGGCGAGCTTAAGCAGGTTGAGCGCGGCCACCGAATTGCCGCTGGGGGTAGCTCCGTCGTAGAGTTCCCGCTGGCGCACGAGCAGTTCCTCGGAGTCGTCGGCAGTGAAATAAAATCCGCCGCTCTCGCTGTCCCAATAGTGCTCCAGCATCTGTTCGGTCAATTTTTTCGCAGCGTGCAGACGGCCGGGGTTGAAATCGGCCTCGTAAAGTTCCAGCAGCGCCCAGACAAGGAAAGCGTAATCGTCCAGCGTGGCGGTCACTCCGGCTCCGCCGCCGGCCCAGCGGTGGAACAACCGGCCGTCGGGTGCGGTCATCCGCTCGAGAATAAAGTCCACCGCACCGGCCGCCGCACCGGCGTACTCGTCCTCACCGAGCAGGACAGCGCCGCGGGCCAGGGCAGCGGCCATCAGCGCGTTCCAGTCGGCCAGGACCTTGTTGTCCAGGCCGGGGCGGACACGCTGTGCGCGCGCCTCGTAAAGAATCCCGCGGATTTCTTCCAGGCGCCGGCGAAGATTTTTCTCCGTGACCCCCAGCTCATCGGCCAGAGCAGCGTAGCCCGCGCTCATGTGGAGCACGTTGTCCCCGGTCCGTCGTCCGCCGGCCTCTTCGTGGTAGTTGCCCTCGGCGGTAACTCCCCAGACCTTCTCCACGAGTTCAAGCTCTTCAGGCTCCAGCAGTTTTTCCAGCTCCTCGTACTTCCAGAGGTAGAACCGGCCCTCCTCGCCCTCGCTGTCAGCGTCCTCGGCGCTGTAGAACGCGCCCTCCGGCGAGCGCAGATCGCGCAGAACGTAGGTGAAAATCCCGCGGGCTGTTTCGGCGAAAATCTCCCGGCCCGTGGCCTGCCAGGTTTCCAGACAGGCGATTGCGATCAGGGCCTGGTCGTAGAGCATTTTCTCGAAATGGGGGACCAGCCAGTGCCGGTCGGTGCTGTAGCGGTGGAACCCGAAGCCGACGTGGTCGTAGATCCCGCCACGGCGCATGGCTTCCAGGGTCTGCTCGGCCATGGCGAGCGCCTGTCCGCTGCCGGAGCGTTTCCACCAGCGCAGCAGGAAGTAGATATTGTGCGGGGTGGGAAACTTGGGCGCTTCGCCGAACCCGCCGAAAGTGGTATCGAACCGGGTGGCGAGCGCCTCGAAAGCCTGCTCCAGGACATCGGCGGTGAGATCGGCTGCCGCGCCGCGCGCGGCGGAAGCTTCGCGCAGGGCGTCGGCCACTTTCCGCGCGTCCTGTTCGAGATCGTCGCGGCTGGTACGCCACAGCTCGGCGATCCGCGGAACCAGCTCGGTCATGCCGATCCTCCCGAACCGTCCGTTTTTGGGGAAATAGGTGCCGGCGAAAAACGGAATCTTTTCCGGGGTCATGATCACGGTCAACGGCCAGCCGCCCTGGCCGGTAAGCAGCTGGCAGACACTCATGTACACCTTGTCGATATCGGGGCGCTCCTCGCGGTCGACCTTGATCGAGACGAACGTCTCGTTCATCATCGCCGCCACCGCGCTGTCCTCGAACGACTCGTGGGCCATCACGTGGCACCAGTGGCAGGTTGAGTAGCCGATAGAAAGAAATACCGGCTTATCCTCGGCCCTGGCCTTCTCGAACGCTTCCTCGCCCCACGGATACCAGTCCACGGGGTTGCTTGCGTGCTGCTGAAGGTAGGGGCTCGTGGAATCCTTGAGCCGGTTGAACTTAGCTGCGCCGCCGTGACCGTTGTCTCCCATGCCCTGGCTTCCCCCCTGCCCCGAATCGACAGGCCGGCCGCACCCCGGGCAGAGCAGCAGACCGGCCATCAATACCATTGTGATAAAAACCTTGCGGAACCGATCCATCTCTCATCCTCAACGCGACTTCCACCCCCCACACATATAACAGCCTCAGCGGGTCCATGCAAGCCAGCGCCTGAACATTGAGGCCGCCGCAGGGGTCAGCCGCGTGCGACAGCAGGTGTCTGCGGTATGCCTGATCGGGCTATCACCGCCGCAATCAGCAGCAGCGGCTTAAGCCGGCCTCTGTTTCTTCCCTAGTCTCTCGGACTGACCGCCAACCGTGTCCGCCCGTTGCAGTTCCCGCTCGCTCATCTCGCGTCCTCCTGCACGTTCAGCGACCAGTCGTAGTCCGTAAATTCCACTTCGTACCCTCCGGCTTCGAGATAGCCGCGCTGCTCCCGGTCAACATAGCCGGCGATAAATTCCAGCACAGCCCGCACCGGTGCTCCAAGCTGCTCGCTGCCGCGGTTGGGCGGGGAGAGGCTGTCGAGATGGGTGTAACCGGCGGCCAGCCAGTCGTCGGCATACCGGTCGAAAATCTCGGACAGATAAACCCTCGCCTTGTTGCGGTCGATCTGGAAATTGGCCGGTTCACTCAGGAAGCGCCGCACCTGGTCGTCGAGCTGGAAGTCGAGACTGTCTGCGGTGTAGGGGGCGCCGCGCAACGGCGGGCAGCCTCTGGATGCGCAGACCAGGGCCAGGTGAACCCGCGGGTCGCCGTAGCGCTCGCGGATCAAGTTGTGCCCGATCTCCTCCAGGGTAAACCGGCCGCCCAGCAACTGGTGCGAGATTTCGTCGAACGCCCCGCCGATCTGACGGATACTGCCGCCCGGATAAAACCAGCCCGTGAGCCAGTTGCGCCTGACCGGCCAGTTGGTGACGACAACGTCGATCGCGCAGAGGTTGTAGGCGTTGATCAGTAACGCAAGCTGTCCCTTGCCGCTCAGCCCGGCGAATGTACGCTGGCCCAGCGAGCCGAGATCGGCGGCCGCTTCGTTATGCAACTCGCGGTCGCGGACCAGCCCCGGATAGTTCACCATGCCCCGGCTGTCCACATAGATCCTCAGCAGGCGGGCGTAATTGCGGAAAGCCTCATCCAAAACCACCTGCTCTCTACCGCTTGCCTGATCACGGGTAACCGGTTCCTCGGTCCCGGCTCTCTGGGCACACAACCGAACCGCCATGCAAACGTGAATCAAAATTAATATCAACCTGATTACATTCAACTTAACCTCATTGCTGCTTGAAGTGGCGCTCTGTAAATGCGAATTTCCAATCCCGGTCCAACAGCGAGTTGAGTGCAACCGCCGGGACCGAAGGCGCGCATAACGCAAAAGCCCGTGGTAGACCGCCACGAGCTTTATCAATGTAGTCCATAAAGCGCATACAAATCAAGAGCCGGCTGTAAATTAGATCCGCATCGCTCAGCGAGCCATCCGGTTACCGCCTCCCGCCCCCTGGATCTTCCTCGACTCGCGCGCACTGCCGTCCTTTTGCCAGTACTCCCGCTGGCCCCTGAACGGCATGGTCAGCAGGGTGAAAAGCGAGTTGTCCCTCCGGCCGCTGTATCCAGGGACCCCGCATTCGACATCGGCCTGCGGAACATCGAGCCTCAGGGTGCGGTGAAGCGTGTCCCAGAGCCGGAACAGCACGCTGTAGTTCGAGTTGGTTTCATCGCGCCAGGCGCTGTGATGGATCCCGTGCATCCGGGGAGTGACCAGGATAAAATTCAGCGGCCGCTCCAGCCACAACGGCAGACGGAGGTTGCTGTGGTGGAACATGGTGCCCAGCGTGAAAAACAGCTCGTAGGTGGCGTAAACCGTGGGGGTTATACCCAGTACCAGCACCTGGACCACTCTGAAACCGATCGAGAGTATTATTTCGACGAAATGGAAGCGGAACGAAGTAGTTACGTCCACGTCCGGATCTATATGGTGGACATTGTGCAGCCGCCAGAGAAAAGGAATTGCGTGGTTGGCCCGGTGCCACCAGTAAAAAGTCAGGTCCATCAGCAGGAACCCCACCACCGCAGCCGGCGCTGGCGGGAAACCGAGCCGGCACATTAAGCCGCACTCGTTTTTCAGGACAGCTCCGGTCAGGGAGCTGACCACGGGCCTGAGCAGCCAGCCGGCGGCGGCGAATACCAACGCGGTCAGCACGAGGTTCACTCCCCAGCGTCCCGGACGGCTGCGGGTACGGGTGCGCAACGGAAATACCTGCTCGATTGCCAGCAGCAGCAGGAAAAACACCACCGGCAAGACTACTACCGGCATATCCCCGAGCGAGTTCAAGCGGTCCATCATCAGGCGCGCTCTCCGCGGTACAGGTAGAAAAGTTAGTTAATATTCACATATCAAAGCCCTAAGCACAAGCGACGCGATTGAAATCCCTCTTGTCGGTCAACGGTTTCCGGATTATTTTTAGTACCTCTCTGCCGGGAGACTCCGTTTGTCCTCCGGCTTATTTATTTTTCCAGCAAGCCTCCCCAAAGCGTTGATATTGATGGACACGGCACTTGACAGCAACAAACGGAAAAGCCTGCTGACCGGCCCGTTCCTCAGGATCCTGATGATCCACCTGGCCGCGATGGGTTCGTTCGGGATCTATTACTTCCTGCCCCGCTTTATCCGGCTGACCGGCGGTGAAGAGTTCTTAATCGGGCTGGTGATGGGCGCTCCGGCGGCGGCGGCGCTGGTCATCCGGCTGCCGACCGGCCGCTGGGTCGACCGTCTCGGCCGGCGGAAGATGGTGATCACCGGGCTGGCGCTGTTCACGGCGGCCAATTTTCTGCCGGTGTTCGCCAGCGGGGCCGGGGTGTATCTGATCCTGGCGCGGGCCGCCGCCGGCGCATCGATGGTTATCTACTTCACGGCCATTGTCACCTACGTGGCCGAGAAAGCGCCCGCGGGCCGCCGGGCCGAAGCGATCGCACTTTACGGAGCCGCGGGTTTTATCGCCCAGGCGGTGAGTCCGTGGATGTGCGAGCAATTGCTGGAAATTCTCCCGTACGGGGCCCTGGCCCGCTTCCACGTGGTGTTCGCCCTGGCGGGGGTCTTCACGTTGGTGGCGCTGGGGTTCAGCTTTTTGATGGAGCATGACGATGACCACGAGGAGATGCACCTTGCCCCCGATCCGTGGCACACGGTCCTGCGCTCTCCGACACTGATCTACGTGATCATCCCGTCGGTTGTCTTCGGTATCGGCTACACTTCCATTTTCAACTTCATCACCGATTTCACCGAACTGAACTCGCTGGGGCCGACCAGCTATTTCTTCATCTCCTATTCGGTGACGGTGATAGTCCTGCGGCTGACCACGGGTAAAATGCTCGACTGGCTCGACCGCAGGATGGTCACGGCGGTGTCGCTGACGGTGATCGTGGCCGGCCTGTTCCTGGCCTCTGTTACCGGAGGGGCCGCGGGTCTGGTGCTGGTGGGCATATTGACAGGCACCGGGCACGGGTATATCTTTCCAGCGCTATCTACGTTGACATTCGACAGTTCCCCTGCCCGTAACCGCGGCATGTCGATGGCCCTCTACATGCTGGGGTTCGACCTGAGCACGATGGCGATGAGCCCGCTGCTGGGCAAGGTGGCCGAGCACTGGGACTATTTCGCCATGTTCCGGGTTGCGGGCGTGATTCTGCTGGCCGGAACGGCGGTCTATCTCACCGGCTGGCGTTACCATTCACCCGAGTCCATCCGGCGTTCGGCGGCCGGCAGACCAGCCGGCGGGGAGCCTGTCGACAGCACCGGCGCGCCGCGTTGAACCCTTCGCTACGCGCGGCAGGTTTATCACCGGAAGGAACACCGCCAGCCATGACAAGCGCCAGCCGATTTTCCCCGCTTTTCTTCATCTGCGTTCTACTGTCTGTTCCCTCTGCCGCCAACTCCGCCCGTCCCCTTGAATTTTCGGACCTGCTGAGAATCAACAGGATCTCCTCGCCGGCAGTCTCACCGGACGGGAAACGGGTCGCGTTTGTCAGCACCACGTTCGAGCCGTACACTTACAAGAGCAAGTCCGACATCTATCTTGTCCCGCTGACAGGCGGAGAACCGCACGCCCTGACAACCAACGGACGCGGCAACGGCAGGCCGATGTTCACGCCTGACGGCGGGGCGCTCATTTTCGCCTCCAGCCGCAGCGGCAGCCGTCAGTTCTACCGCCTGCCCCTGGAGAGGGCGGGCGAGGCGGAACAGATCACCAGTTTCGGCTCCGGGGCGATGGGCGGCGCGCTTTCGCCCGACGGCGAGCACCTGCTGTTCCACTCCCGCATCCTGGTCGACAGCAGCGCCGTGGTTTACGAACAGGACCCGGACAAACCGCGGGCGAGGATAATCGACAACCTCCTGTTCCGTCACTGGGACCGCTGGCGCAACGGCGGCTACAGCCACCTTTTCGTCCAGAAAATCGGCACCGGCGAGGCGCCGGTCGACCTGACCCCCGGCAGGGTGGACTGCCCGCCGGTCAGCCTGGGCAGCAGGATGGATTACGCGGTGGGCGCCGAGAGCAAACATGTCTACTACGTGGCCAACCGCGACCCGATGACCGCCAAAAGCACCAACAACGACCTCTGGCGCGTCGATATCGACGGGGGCGGGCTGGCCAAACTGACCGCCAACCCGGCCGACGACAACATGACCCTGATCAGCCCGGACGGCCGCTACCTGGCTTACCGGGCGATGGCGCGCGCCGGGTTCGAGTCCGACCGTCAGGTGCTCTGGCTGCGCGACCTCCAGTCAGGCCGGGCGGTTAACCTGACCGGCGAGCTGGACCGCAGCGTGGGCGAGGTGATCTGGGACCCCGGGGGTAGATATCTGTATTTCACGGCCACGGACGAGGGCAAAGAGTCGATTTACCGGGTCAATGCGGGGTTCGGCGACGGCAGCCGGGTGGTGGAGAAACTGACCAACAGCCGCAGTTTCAGCGCACTGGGGATTACGCCCGACGGCCGGACCCTGGTGGCGCTGCGCAAGAGTTTCCACGAGCCGGCCGAGCTGGTTGCGATGAACGCCGACGGGACCGCGGCGCGAAACCTGACCAGTCTCAACGACCCCCTGCTGGCTGAACTGGACATGCGCGTGGCCGAGAGTTTCCGTTTTCCGGCCGAGGACGGAGTGCCGGTCCACGGGTTTCTGATCCGCCCGCCGGGGTTCGACGCCGGCAAGATATACCCGCTGGTATACCTGATCCACGGCGGACCGCAGGGCGCCTGGACAGAGGAGTTCCACTACCGCTGGAACGCCCAGATGTGGGCCTCGTGGGGCTACGTGATCGTGATGGTCAACCCGAGGGGCTCCACCGGCTACGGCCAGCAGTTCACCGACCAGATCTCCGGCGACTGGGGCGGCAAATGTTATCGTGACCTTATGCGCGGTCTGGACTACGTGCTGGCCAACTACGACTTTATCGATCCCGAGCGTCTCGGAGCGGCGGGAGCCTCGTTCGGCGGCTATATGATCAACTGGATCAACGGCCACACCGAGCGGTTCGACGTGCTGGTCAACCACGACGGGGTCTACAACCTGGAGAGCGAGTACGGCTCCACCGAGGAACTCTGGTTTCCCGAGTGGGAATTCGCCGGCACGCCCTGGGACAACCCCACGCTCTACCGCCTCTGGTCGCCTCATCGCCATGCCGCCAAGTTCAGCACGCCGGAGCTGATAATCCACGGCGAGCAGGATTTCCGCGTTCCGCCGGAGCAGGGCCTGATGCCGTTCACCACCCTCAAGCGCATGGGGATCGACACTCGCCTGCTGTACTTCCCCAACGAGGGGCACTGGGTGCAGGAGGCGAAAAACAGCGAACTCTGGCACAACGTGATTCGCGAGTGGCTGGATAAGTATCTCAAGCCCTGACTGACTGGACTAACTGGAACGGATGTGATCCGGGAGATTGTTAAAATTGGCGGATACCACCTTAAAAGACTCAATCCTCTCAACAGTGGACGGGCAGACGGAGAGAGAACTGTTGGAGCGGGCGCTGGACAACGGGCAGGAGCACCTGTTCGATGGTTGGGACAAGCGCGATGAGAGCTACCGGCAGACCCTGCTGTCGGAGCTGAAAAAGATCGACTGGGAGATCGTGGCCGAGGCGCGCGAGATCCTGTCTGACGGCGCGGAGCAGGAACAACTCGGCGAACAGGATATCGAGCCGATGATGATGCGCGCCTACGGCGAGCAGGACGAGTACCGGATGACGGAGGAGGAAATCGGCCGCCAGGCTCTGATCGACGGCAAGGCTGCATGGCTGATTCCAGCCGGTGGTTCGGGCAGCCGGCTGGTGAAAGTACTGGATGAGATCTACGATTCCCTGCCGTTCAAGCGCCGCTACCGGGTGGCCGATTCCGAGATGCGCACGTTCGACGAGGCCTGCGCCAAGGGGCAGTTGCCGATCACGCCCGTGCTGGGCAAGAGCCTCTACGGCCTGTTTATCGAGCAGACCCTGGCCCTGGGCGCCAGGGTCAACCGCATGCCCGTGCTGCTTTTCATGCTCAGCGATATCACCCACGAGGCCTCGCTGACCACTATCACCGGACACCAGTTTTATGAGCCCCTCAAAAAGGCGATCGTCCTGTTCGACCACGGGGTCAACCCCGTGCTGGACGACGGTGGCAGGGTTATCCCGCACGACGACCAGGGGCACCTTGCCTTCAGCGGCAATGGCAACGGCGGAATGTTCAAGGCGATGGAGCAAACCCCGTGGGACGGAGCGGAAAATATCTTCAAGTGGCTCGAGGGCCAGGGTGTCGAGATGGTCGGTTTCTCCAATGTCGATAACCCCGTTGCCGACGTGATCCTGCCCCACATGCTGGGCAGCCACGAGCGGCTGAACGCCGCCCTCAGTTTCGGCGTGGTCAGGAAAGTTGACGCCGAGGAGCGGGTGGGGATGATTGTCAAGCTGACCGGCAAGCCCCACCTGGACAAGATCGAGTACAACCTGTTTCCCGAGGCCCTGGCCGCCAGGCGCAAGCCCGACGACCCGGACCGTCTGCTGTTCGAGCACGGCGACGTCAACGTGTTTATCATGGACCTCGGCCTGATGGGCGCGGTGGACCACCTTCCCCTGTGCCTGTACCGCAACAAGGAAATCCGCACCGAGTTGGGCCGCAAGCTGGGTGTTAAATTCGAATCGTTCACGTTCCATATCATCCAGCATGCGCTCGCCGAGGCGGTGGATGTCAAGGAGATCCTGCGCGAGGAGCAGTTCATGCCCACCAAAAACTCGGTGGGACGAGACAGCCCGGCCACGGTGATCCGCGCGCTCTGCACCCGCAACATGCGCTGGCTGGCCGAGCAGGGAGCCGAGCTTGCCGTACAGACAGTCGATGACAGCCTGGATGATTACCTGAAACTGTGCTGCGAACGGCTGCTCCCGGCCGCCGGCGGAACCGCGCTGGAGGGCGAGGTCCGGGGGATTTGCAGCCTTGTCGATAAAATGCTGCAAGACGGCGAAGCAAAAGATCCTGCAAAATTATTCGAGGCCTGCCATGACCTGGGCGCGGCCGCAGACAAGCAGGGCCTTGCCGCACTGAAACTGGCCGCTGACCACGCCTACAGTATCCTTCAGCCCGGCGAGGCTCGCTCGTTTGTCGAGTTCAGCCCCGCGTTCGCCCTGGAGAAGGAGGACCTGGCCGAGGCCGGGGTGGGCGAGGGCTGGGTGCTGGGCCGCGACTGCCAGCTGGCGCTCACCGGTCATCCCACGCAGGTGAGTTTCGGCGAGAATTTCCGGGTCGGCGATAACGCGGTGTTCATCCTGGACGTGAAGAACGAGTACGGCCGGGTGCTTATGGGCGATGACCGCTGGCTGACGTTGAAGCTCGAGGAAGCGGGCAAGGCCGAGGTGGGCGATAACGTGACAATTGCCGACGGGGCCGTGGTGGAAGTCCACGTGCACGGCAGCGGCAGGCTGGTTATCCCCGGGGGCGCAACTATCGAGGGCGAGCATTTCGTGGAGATAGCCGATGGGGAAGAAGTGACGCTGGGAGGGTGATTCTCGCTGTTTATTACCAAGTTAAGAAAAAGCTCCCGCCGGATGGCGGGGCTTTTTGTATTATGCCACTGGCATTTGATCCCAAACTTTTCCTTCTAATACCCTTCCATTCTTTTTCTTGTTAAAACCGCCCCATTGTTTGAAATAGAATGGGATATTCAAAGCCAAGCATTGATCTCTCAAGCTTTGCACCCATTTGTAATTTATTCTTCTTGATTTGGGGCCAGATTCGCCTCCTACTATAACCCAATCTATTCCGCTAAGGTCATAGTCTATTGGACCCAGCAGCGGTTCAAAAGAGACAAATTTTATTTCCGCATCTGTATATTTCAAATTATCAATTCGATAACAGAAGTCCTGACTTTCTACAGAAACACCCATCCAAATGTTTTCTTTCCAATTCAAGATTAAATTTAAATCTAGTAATCTTTTTGACCGTTTTGTTAGAACCTGGTAAATATGCCAGTCCGCTTGTGACATAGTATTGAATACATCAAGTATAAAAGATTCTGGTACCTTTGCGTGAAACAGATCGCTCATCGAATTAACAAAGATGACTTGTGGTTTTTTCCACGCCAATGGTAATGAAACAGCTGTTTTATGCAGAGTGAGTTCAAAGCCATTTCTATAATTGGGTTGTCCCATTGCTCTAAGCCGAATTGCCATTCTTTCTGCATAGCAGTTATAACAACCTGAACTAATCTTTGTGCAGCCGGTTACTGGATTCCAGGTGGATTCTGTCCACTCTATTTTGGAGCTATTAGCCATTTCTATTACCACTTTTTAAGTATTTTTTGAATATATCATTAATAATTTTTAATCCCGTCCTGTTTTGAGTGGCAAATATAAGATAGTACAAAACGCTATTGCCTTCTGTCTTCATCGGTAATGGGTCGCTTACATACCGAAAATTAGCAATTGCCTGCAATCTGTTTTTATAGGCCTCCAGAATATTTTTATCTGCGATATGAGTATCCTCCTCATCAAATAAATCCGACTGGATAT
The DNA here is from genome assembly GCA_019456185.1 of Candidatus Glassbacteria bacterium. NCBI lineage: Bacteria > Candidatus Glassiibacteriota > Candidatus Glassiibacteriota bacterium. The sequence goes on from VRUH01000070.1 coordinate 12,121, forward strand.
CGCCTTTTATATCCTGCCAGCTATTGTCTCCCCAAAATTTATTCATCCTCTGTATTTCGTTATCTTTTATTTTGCTCTTTTTATGAGGAAAAATGTTTCTCCGTAAATCGTAAATTGAGAAATGTATTAAGACCTCTATTGTTTGTAGCTTACCCGCAAGTTCAACCAATTTCCAATCAATGTGTATCCCTTTGGGATCGAGAAAACACAATCCCTTTCTACCTTGTTCTTTTGTAATATTGGGGAAAACCAACTCTGGAATCATTTTGTTACAATCGCCCCAATAAATATAAACGTTATCCCTTGAACCACATAATGCTTTAAGGTTTTGATAGTTTTCTTGATCTACATCAAAAAAATAGTATTCGGTAAAGGGTGGTTCAATCTCTAGTACTGCTATAGGGCTCCCTGGAACTTTTATATTTTTATCTGTTACAAACTCTCCATAACCAGCAAAGGCATCAATATAAACGTATTCCCAACTTGTCTTTGATAAAATGCCTGAATAAGCTTTGGCATACTTGCACAAAAGATTGATTTTATCCTGCGACCATCTTCTTATAACTTCATCCATTACTATCTCTCCTAAATTTTTTTCATGTCGTCCTCCTGGATTATAACATTTTTGATAATATTATGTCAATCTAATATCTGTGATAGACTGGTAACCTTAGCAGGCTGCTTAACAAAGTGTTTCTGTAAACAGAGAGTTCGCGTCGAAAAACTATACATCCAAATGCAAAAAGTCCCCGCCTTCCAGCGGGGGCTTTTTGCTTTCTCGTTTACTCTTCCGCCCACTCCGCCTCAACCACCTCGTAGGGCGGCTTGAGGTTGAACCGCCAGTTGCGGCCCTCCAACCGGATGTCCAGGTAGTCCGGGCCGCGGACCGCGGTGCGCTTGATATTTGACCCGTCAATATGCCCCACCCCAAGCAGGTGAGCCAGCAGCATTTCATCGCCATCGCCGTGATAGCTGTAGCTCACGGTCCAGGTGTTCACTTCGGTCTCGGTCATCTCCGGCACCCTGGCGGCAGCGTCCACATCCAGCGGCTCCACCAGTAACGTGGATTGTCCGTTCGAGGCCAGCGCGGCGTGTCTGGCGGGATCGAGCTCCGGCTCGGAGGACGTCTGCAGCAGCCAGCTCACCTCCGGTAATGTTTTGCCCGCCGGCGCTTTCAGATGGTCCACCACCACGACTATCCCCGGCCTGACAAACAGCAGCTGGCGGACCACGCTCTCCACCACCGTGCTGTCGTAGGCCTGGGCGAACTGCCCGGCCACCGCGGCCCAGCGGCCCCGGTCGGTGTGGAACAGGAGATCGCCGGTTTCGAGCACGGGGCCGCCGGTGCGGTTTTCTTCATAGATTTCCAGGGTCCTGAACCACTGGCCCCGGCAACGGCGCTGGTTCTTCCCGCCGATCAGCAGGGTGTTGTGCACGGCTGTCGGCTGCTGAGGTCCGGCCACCTTGCGGTACACCGGCGGATCGACTGCCAGCATCCCCCGGTTGTAGACAATGAAGCTGCCCTGGTCGTAGTGGTTGTGGTCGCCGTAGTGGTCCGTGCAGCGGAAAGCGACCATCGTGCCGTCGTCCCACCAGTCGCTGCGCATCACGAACTGCCCGGCCTGGCTGTTGCCGGCCAGGTAGCTGAGCGATGGCGTCCGCGGCTCCACCTCAAGGCTTCGCGTGTAGAGCATGTAGTAGATCCCGTGCCAGCGGCGGAACCGCTCCAGGCCGCGTTTTTCTTTCAGCCAGTTGGAGATCCACGCCCCCTCGGGCGCGTCCAGCAGCCAGGTCAGAGCGTCCATCAGCCCGGCGAACTGGATTGTCACCCCGCCGTTGGAGCCGCCCTGCATGTCGCCCCAAGTGATAAAACGCATGTCGGGCGTGACCCCGTGGACGATGTTCCTGAAATGCCGCCGCACCCAGCCGCCCTGCTCCCGCTCGATTTTCCCCGCCAGGTCAAACTCGAACGCGCTCTGCACGGCCATCACGGTCAGCATGCAGGGGGCGAAATCGTAGTAGAACCAGTAGCCCAGCGGCTCGCTGTTCAAGCCCTCCAGATAGCTCATCGCCGGAAACATCCCGTCATTGAACCGCCGCCGCACGAGGTTGAACATGCTGTCGGCCTCGGCGTCCTCACCGGCGGTGGCCAGCGCCCAGAGCGCGGTGCTGCCGGCGCTCATCCAGACGTAGTTGTGGAACACGTGGTCGTTGCTGTTGCGGTATCCGCGCCAGGCAGTGGGATTGACATTTTTGCGTACTTTCGCCCGTACTTCCGGCCCGAACCCGGAGTAGCCGTGCAGCCAGTCGTAGGCCAGCGCAAACTCGGTCACCCGGCCGTGGTTGTGGAACGTATCGTATTCCTCGGGTTCGCGGTAGCGCAGCATTTTAGCCACAGCCGAGTCCGCGGCCCGGCTTTCGCCGGTCAGCAGCCACACCATCGCCAGGGCGGCCGCGTGTCTGTCCTCTTTCAATCGGGCCAGGATTGCCTCGTATTCGCTGCCCTTCGGGCCGCTGCGCAGTTTATCCAGAGTGATTGCATAGGAAGTGGCTCCCGGGCGGATCAGCAGACGGGGCCGGTCAGGTTTGATCTGCTCCTGCGGCGGGATAACATCGATAGCGGACAGGGTTGGCGGCAGTAAAAAAAACACCAGCAGAGCTGTCAGTATCCGGCAGATTGTTTTCATCTCGTTCTCCTGTATTTCCGGTTATGATTCCTTTGCGCCGGGGTAATGCGGAGAATACAGCATGCCGGTATCCTTGCGCACCAGCAGCCTGCCGTCCCGCACGAACGGCTCGCCGCGCCCGATGAAATGGCTTATCAACTCGCCGCGCCATTCACTCAACCTGTTCCGGTGCTGCGGCTCTGCGGCCAGATCCCGGCTTTCACCGGGATCGTTCTCGATATCGAACAACTGCTCGGAACCGTCATAGGCGCTGAATACGTATTTCCAGCGGCCATCGGTCAGGGCGTTCCAATGGTTGACCTCGTCGTAGCAGCGAAAATGCTCCAGGTCGATCCAGTCACGCCAGCCCGTGTTGTCGCCCCGGACCAATGAGAGCAGACTGGCCCCGTCCATTGCAGCGGGAACATTTTCCCCCACCGCATCGAGCATTGTCGGCAGAATATCACGCAGTTCCACCGGCTGGGCCAGCGCGGTCCCGCGCTTGTCCTCCATGCCCCAGCTTTTCGGCCAGCGGAGCATCATCGGGCTGCGCGCGCTTGCCTCGTAGGCGTAGGTCTTGCGCCACAGGTTGTGGTCGCCCAGCATGTCGCCGTGGTCCGTGCAGAAAATTACCAGAGTATTGTCCAGCATGCCCCTGCGCTCCAACGCAGCGAATATCCGTCCGATCTGCTCATCGACAAAGCTGACCGATCCGTAGTAACCCCGCCGTGCGCGCATGGTATCCCCGTAACTCAGCTTTCCTTTCCATGTCGAGTAACCGAAATCCTCCGCCGGTTCGCTGTATTTCCCGGCCCACTCCCCGATTACCGGCCTGGGGAGGTCCGTTTCCAGGTATCGGGTCCAGAACCTGGCAGGCGGATCGTAGGGACTGTGGGGACGATGGAAACTCACCTTAAGAAACAGCGGTTCGCTGCGGCCGTATCCCTCGATCAACTCCACGGCCCGGTCGCCGGTCCAGGTGGTCGGGTGGAGTTCCCCGGGCAGGGCATACGGCGCGGCGCGGTAGGAGTTGGAGCCGATCCCGGTGGCGCGCGGGTCCAGATCGGGGGCAACCTCGCTGAACCACTGGTGATAGTCGCTGATAAAACCATCCGTTTCCCGTCTGAGCGCCTCGTCCAGCAGCGTACCGTGGAAGCCGTGCACGATCCGCTCCGGGTACCAGTGCATCTTGCCGATCCCGAACGTGTAATAGCCCGCCTCGCGCAGCATCCGGGGCATCTCGAATTCGTAGCGCTCAGCCACGCGGCCGTAGCCCAGCATCCCGTGGCGCCAGGGCGACTGCCCGGTCAACAGCCCGGCGCGGGCCGGAGTGCAGCTCGGTACCGAAGTGTACGCCCGCTCGAACCGGACTCCCCCGGCGGCGATCCGGTCCATGTTGGGTGTGTGGATCGCCGGGTTGCCGAACGCACCGACAGTGTCCCAGCGCTGCTGGTCGGTCATCAACAGCAAAATGTGGGGTTCGCCTGCCACGGGCGGCTGGCCGCCGCCTGCGGCAGTACCGCAGGCGGCCTGGCCCACGGCCAGGGCGGCGCCCGCGCCGCCGGCCAGCCGCAGGAACTCGCGGCGTCCGATTCGCGATCTATTCTTGGAGGGACTGCTCATCATGGCCTCCGGCATGGTTGGAATCGTCGGGGAGAACTTCCTGATCAGCCTGAACTGAAATCAGATACTCAATAACCTAAACTTGGCGGAAAGAGGCAAAGTGTCAATCATTATTCAATCTGCTTGACCGGGAAGGGGGGAGCAAATTATCATTGCGCTCTGCAGATGATAATCAAGCTCAACTCATAACCTGTAACCCGAGGAAGCAATTCCATGTTGTCCCGTTTCGCAGTAATACTGCTGATATTTGCATCCACCGCCGGGCTTCAGGGTCGAGATTTACGCCGACAATGTCCGAGATATGCTGGGCGATGATCTCCCGGGCGACGGCACTTTCGGGGTGGACGACCTGCCGGAACTGATCGGGGACCTGAAAAGCGGCGCCTGTGCCAGCCCGGCCGGGCTGGGATAACTTTTCACTCTAACCGGTGATCGGGGTACTATGTTTGCTGGTCATTTCGCAGTCGGACTTGCCGCCAAGAAATTCAGCCCGCGCACGAGCCTTCCCACCCTGGTTGTCGCCGCGACTTTCCTGGACATTATCTGGCCTCCGCTGGTCCTGTTTGGAATCGAGCATGTCAGGATCGACCCCGGCAACACGGCGGTTACCCCGCTCGATTTCTCATTCTACCCTTACAGCCACTCGCTTGTCACCGTCCTGCTGTGGTCGGCCGGTTTCGGATTTTGTTATTATTTCATCACACGTTATCGCAGGGGAGCGGTCGTGACGGGTTTAGCGGTGGCCAGCCACTGGCTGCTCGACCTGATCACCCATCGCCCGGACCTTCCCCTGGCCCCCGGCGCGAAACGCTATTTCGGGCTGGGACTGTGGAACTCGGTGGCCCTCACCGCGCTGGTGGAAGTCGGGATTTTCCTGCTGGCTGTCCGGCTCTACAGCACTTTCACCCGCAGCGACAGCCGGGCGGGCAAAATCTCGCTCTGGAGTTTTATCGGCTTCCTGCTGCTGATTCAGGTTATGAATTACACCGGGACCCCTCCGCCCAGTGTGGAAATGGTGGA
>VRUH01000071.1 GCA_019456185.1 Candidatus Glassbacteria bacterium
CGCCGGAACGCTCTGCCGGCAGTGGGCGGAAAAACTGGGCCTGCCGGCTGGGATTCCCGTGGCGGTCGGTGCGTTCGACGCCCATCTGGGCGCTGTCGGCGCGGGGATCGTACCCTATGCGCTGACCAAGGTGATCGGCACCTCCACCTGCGACATGCTGGTGGCGCCGGCCGCCGATGTGGGCGATAAGGCGGTGCGAGGTATCTGCGGGCAGGTGGATGGCTCGGTGATTCCGGGGATGGTGGGAATGGAAGCGGGCCAGAGCGCGTTCGGCGACGTTTACGCCTGGCTGCGCGGTATCCTCTGCTGGCCGCTGGAGCAAATCCTGCCCGCTATCGAGGGAGTCTCCGCCGGGCAGGCCGGGGATATCGCGGCGCGGATCAGGTCGAAAGTTTACGCTTCGCTCACCGAGCAGGCGGCTCTGCTGGCTCCCGATGACACCACCGTGCTGGCGCTCGACTGGCTCAACGGCCGCCGCACTCCGGATGCCGACCAGCGGCTGACCGGGGCTGTCGCCGGGCTGAGTCTGGGCAGCGACCCGCCGCGGCTGTTCCGTGCGCTGGTTGAATCCACCGCCTACGGGGCACGCAGGATCGCCGAGCGGTTCGAGCAGGAGGGTGTGCCGATCCGGCAGGTAATCGCCCTGGGCGGAGTGGCCACCCAGTCACCCTACGTGATGCAGACTGTCGCCGACGTAATGGACCGCCGGATCAGTATCGCCGCCAGCGAACAGGCCTGCGCCCTGGGCGCGGCGATGTTCGGAGCCACCGCGGCCGGGTTGTATGGTGACGTACTGGCAGCTCAAAGTGCCATGAGCGCCGGGTTCAGCGCCGAGTACGCTCCCCGCGGCCAATACGTGGAAATCTACAACCGCCTCTACCAGCGCTATCTTCGGCTGGGAGATTATGTCGAAAGCGAAACCGGACGGACGGAAAGTTGAGTCGACGCAGACCGATGGAGGATAAATGGATAACGTTCCACGGATCAAGCTGGGACTGGTGGCCGCCAGCCGCGACTGTTTCCCCAGGGCGCTGTCGCTGGAGCGGGCAGGCCGGGTGAGCGAGGAATGCGGCAAGCTCGGTCTCGATGTCACCCTGTGCGATACCATGGTGGAATCGGAAGAGGATTCGCTCTCGGCGCTTAAAGAGCTGGAAGACAAGGGTCTCAACGCGCTGGCGGTCTATCTCGGCAATTTCGGCCCGGAGGGGCCGGTCTCGCTGCTGGCCCAGCGGTTCGAGGGTCCGGTGATGGTGGCTGCAGCCGCCGAGGAATCGGCGGACAAGCTGATCCAGGGCCGGGGTGACGCCTACTGCGGACTGCTCAGTACCCGCTACAATCTCGCCCTGCGCAAGGTGAAAGTTTACCTGCCGGAGTTCCCGGTCGGAGAACCAGAGGAGGTGGCCGGGATGGTGGAGCGGTTTATCCCGGTAGCCCGTGTGGTGGCCGGCGTGCGCGGACTTAAAGTGATCTCGTTCGGTCCCCGGCCGCAGGATTTCTATACCTGCCACGCCCCGCTGGAGCCGTTGTACGAGCTGGGAGTGGAGGTGATGGAGAACAGTGAGCTGGACCTTTACGACGTGTTCTGCATGGCGGAAGCCCACCCGATGCTCAAAGAGACCGAGCAGGACATGCAGGCTGAACTCGGCGAAAATATCGATCCCAGGCTGCTCGACCGTATGGCCCGGCTGGAGCTGGCCCTGACCGATTACTGCAAGGATTACACGGGCGCATCCAGCTACGTGGCCCTGGCGGATAAATGCTGGCCCGCGTTCGAGAAATACTTCGGCTGCGTGCCCTGCTATGTCAACAGTCGGTTGTCCGCCCGGGGCATACCGGTGGCCTGCGAGGCGGATATCTACGGTGCGGTCAGCCAGTACCTGGCCACCGCGGCCACGGTCAAGCCAACCACTCTGCTGGATATCAACAGCACGGTTCCCCGCGACATGTTCCGGCAGGCCGGAGCCGCCGCAGGAAGCTACAGTCATGGGGACCTGTTCATGGGGTTCCACTGCGGCAACACCCCCAAGTCCTGTCTGAAAACCAGCGGGATAGGCTACCAGTTGATCATGCACCGCTTGATGGAGCCCGACAGCGAGCCGGATATCACGAGGGGGACCCTGGAGGGACAGATCGCGCCCGGTGAGATCACGATCATGCGCGTACAGGCCACTCCAGGGGCTGGCATGGCCGCCTACGCCGCCGAGGGCGAGGTGCTGGATATCGATCCGCGGACGTTCGGCGGGACAGGGGTGATCGCGATTCCGCAGATGGCGCGCTTTTACAGGCACGTCCTGCTGGAGAAGGCGTTCCCGCACCATACGGCGGTTGCGTTCGACAGGGCGGGTCATACGGTCAGCGCGGCCCTGAAACTACTGGGTGTCGATGATATCTCGTTCAACCTGCCTTCCGCTACGCTCTACCCCGGCGAAAGCCCGTACTGGTAACGGACAGAAAATACGTTCAGCCCATTATCACGCGCAATTCGGCTGTCTGCTTGCCCGCCAGCTGCTCCACCTGTATTCCGGTTCGCCCGTCCGTCACGGGCAGCTCCTCGCCATCGAGCGTGGCCCGCCCCACTCCGCGCTCCACGCCGTCGGGGTTCTCCACCAGCGCATTGACCCGGCAGCCGCGGAATTCTCTGACAGCTCCGTACTCTTTCCACCCGGCGGGAACGACCGGGTCCACGCCCAGGCTGTCGTAATCGGCCATCAGCCCCAGCATCCGTTCCACCGTGCGCCGCAGCCAGCTTACCGAACCGGTGAAATTGCTGTAGAAGTTCCTGCCGTATTGATCGTGCGCCGGTCCGACCGTGAAATTGGATACCTGGCTCGGCGGCCCGCTGGCGATATCCGGGATAGTGGCCGACGGCAGCACTTTTCTGAGTTCCCGCCACGCGAGCGTACCCATCCCCCGGCAGGCCAGGCCGTAGCAGAAGAAACTCTGGCCGTGGGTATAGATCGAGCCGTTTTCAAACAGGCCGGGGATAATGTCGGCGATTCTGCCCACCTGGCGGCTGGCCGCGGTGTAGGGCGGCGAGATAAGCACCTTGCCGAACGGGGTGTCGAGCTCCTCCAGCGCGGCCAGCACCTGCTCCACTCGGCCGGCTTTGGCCGCGACTCCGTTGAACAGCGACCAGGCGTTGACATTGAGGTGGATCTTGCCTTCCGCGCAGGAACCGGCTCCCACCGGAGTCCCGTCGCCCATGAACGCGTAGATGTAGTGCCGGCCGTCCCAGGAAGTGTCGTTGATAATCCCGGTCACCTCATCGGCCAGCCCCTCCGCCCAGGCAGCGTCGCTTTGCTCTCCCAGCCAGCGGGCCAGCCCGGCGAATCTGCGGGCGGCGAACACCAGCGCCATGGTCAGCCATACGCTCACTCCCCGGCCGTCCTCGCCCACACCGTCGAGCGAATCGTTCCAGTCACCGTGGCCGATCAGGCACAGGCCCTTCCCGCTGCGATGGTTCCAGAGTCCCTCGATACTGCGCCGCGCGTGCTCGTAGAGCGTGGCCTTGTTGTGATGGTCCACGCGTCCCGTCTCCCGGTCGAAAAAACCCTCCTCGCGGAAGCAAAACTCGCGGTCGCCGGTCTGCTGGACATATCCCGCCAGTGTGTCGGGGATCCAGGAGCAGCAGTCCAGGTAATTGCGCAGGTCGTGGGGAGCGCCGGGGTATTTGGCGAACTGTCTCATCGCGGTCCCGTCTGCATACTGGTGGCGCAGCACGCTCGGCAGGTGGACGGCCACGAACTCCGGGTTGAACGGCGTGATTCCCATCATGTACTGCAGGCTGTCGCGGTAACCGACCATGTCCAGCGACAGCGGCACCCGCACGCTGTTGCGGCCCTGGTATTTAAACCAGACGTTGAAAAACCGGTCCAGTTCGCTGTCGGGAGTCCGGCTGAGCTGCCGGGCGAACAGTTCGCGCCAGCGGTCGCTGGCCCGCCGTTGTTCCAGTTCCACTCCCTGGTTTGCAAAGTATTTCCCGGCCAGTTCGCCGATATGCTGTTCCGCCTCGGCGGGGTTTTCGGCCGTGGTCCCCTGGAGAAAGTCGATCACTGTTTGCTCGCCGGGGCCGAGGGTAAGTTCGAACTGCATGGCGCTGACTATCCCCCGGAACGGCTGCTGACCCAGGCTGTTGCGGCACGCACCCTCGCGGACAGCCTCGGGGATATCCGCCTGTACGCCGGCGCCCAGGAATTCCTCGCCGCTCATGTCGAAACGCTCGAACGGACGGCTGCCGGCCAGGAACCCGTGGCGCGGGTGGCGGTTTTTCTTGTCGCTGTTGACCGCCACGAGGGCGTTGAGATTTTTCAGCACGATTCCCTTGCACACCACCCGCGGATCGAAATAATGTCCCGGATAGGAATCCAGCCCCCAGTTTACCGCCACGAACAGGCTGATTCCGCGCTCGTTCTCTCCCCGGTTGGTCAGTCTCAGCCGCCAGACTTCCAGCGGGTCGTCCACCGGCACGAACACGGTCAGCTCCGAGGCAAGCTCATTACGTTCGGCCGCGATTTTCAGCGAACTTGTCCCCTGCTCGCAAACAAACCCTTCGTACGCACTCTCCTCCCGGCCCATCTGGGGAAACGCATGCCAGATCGAGGGTTCGCCGCCGGTCTCCTCGCGGAGCATGAATAACCTGTGCTCGTCGCGTCCCGGGGCGGTCGGCACATAGGAATTGTCTGTCCGGCGAGTGATCTGGCCGGAAAGGACTGACTCCATGCAGCTGAACCCGCTGCCGCACTGGTCCCAGAAACTGCCCCAGATACCACGTTCGTTGTCGTGGCCCGAGGTCAGCAGATGAATAAACGGCCGGGGAGTGGTTATCCTGCTGACAACTAGGGTGCTGTCGGCCAGAAACCCCTGCGGGTCGTGGAAGTCCTCGAACCTGCTGTAGCGCCGCTGAAGGGCGCTAAGTTGTTCCGGGTCAACCGAGTCGGCAAAAGGTTTGCCTTCCTTGAGACCCTCGAGGCATTTAGCGGCCAGCATGTCCAGTCGAGCGCTGTCCGGCTCGGGCTGGAGCTCCGGTACTTGCTTTGTCATCGATGTTCTCCGCCGGATGAAAATACCATCTTGTCGAGAGGAAAATTAGCGGCAGCATGCGCATCAGCGCAATGCTCTTGGTGGACGGCAAAGCGCAACGTGGCAATTATACCGTTGATTTGAGTCCCGATTTGATTATCTTGCTGTTTCATCCTCACAGAAAAGCGGAAAATTTACCGGAGATGGCGATGGTTTCGCACGCTGCCCGCAAGTTAACATTTCAACTCATCTGCTCGACCGCACTGGTGATTTCAGCCTGCGGACCAACTGGCCCCGGTGAAAGCGAACTGGCGGTCAGTTTCGATCCGGGGCTGCTTGAACGGGTAGGGTCAGCCGCAACCGGCCTGCTCGTTATCGATGAAGACCCGAATATTATCTGGAGCCGGCTGAAACTTGAGAGCGTTTTCGCCAGCCAGCGGGAACTGGTGGACGGATTCCTGGCGGCAGCGGAGAATTCGGCGCTGGCAAGAGGGCGGCTGGACGGCACGGAACCCACAAAACTCGGCGGACTTGAACCCGGCTGCTGCTGGGTGATTACCACCGACGGCATACCCGATGGAGAGGAACTGTTGATCTGGTCGCTGCCGGCGGCTGTCGAGCCGGGGCCTGCCGATAACCGGGAACTGGTCCTGCACCGTTCCAACACAGCCTTGGTTTATGGTACTGGTGATTACGCGCTACAATACTGAACCTGCAAGACGGAGTTGCGCCGCATGAAATACTTAACCGTGATTGTCGTCTCGATTCTGGCCCTGGCCACGGCCGGGCCGCTTTCCGCGCTCGAACTGCCTCTCCATCCGCGTCTCTATCTATCGGTCGAAGGAGCCGAACACGTGCTGTCGCTGGCGCAGGTACGCAGCCGTGCCCGCAGTCCCCGGTTCCGCCAAACACTGGCCCGCGCCGGAGCCTCGTCGAACCCGTCCGAGCGGGCGTTCGTCTACCTGGTGAGCGGCGACACTTCCGGGCTGGCGGTTGTGCGCGCCGCGCTGGAGCGCAACGTATCGAGTTACACGCAGCTGATGGACCGGGCGCTGGCTTTCGACTGGGCTTATGGAGGGCTGAGCGACGCCGAGCGTAAAAAGTACGCGGCCGGGCTGATCGAATCCGCCCGCGCGGTGGGCCGGCGCTACCGGATTCCGACGGTATACCATAACATGTGCCGCGGGCGGAATATGGGCCAGGGCCTGGCGATGCTGGCCGCCTGGGAGGACGCCCCCGGAGCCGCGGGATACGAGGGGCTTGTGACCCGCGAACTGGGCGAATTCCTGGAACTGACCGGTGACGGAAAACAACTGGACGACATGGCCGGACGAGCCGGCTGGGGCGGCGGCTGGCCCGAGGGATACGACTACGACCGCCACGGCTCGCTCTACGCCCTGGAGCTCCTGCTGGCCTGGCGCTCCTGCGGTCTGGGCGATCACCTCTCGGGCAGCACTTTCTGGCGTGATAAAATTCCCTACCTGGTTTACGGCACCGGTCCCGACGGCAGTTTCGTGGTGGGCTACGAGGATAACGACTGGCCGTTTCCCATGCCGCACGAACGCAAACTGATGACTTTTCTGGAGGGTGAGTTCGATTCGGGGCTGGCAAGCTGGTGGATCGACACCTGGGCCGACACCCTGAACGCACCGGCATACTGGGATATCCTGTTCTCGGACCCCCAGGTCCGGAACGTGCCTCCGGACAAGCTGCCGTCCTCGCACCTCGTACCCGGAGTGGGCCTGGTGCTGATGCGAAGCTCCTGGGAGCGCGACGCAACCTTTGTTCATTTCCACTGCGGGCCGTGGTATACCTACCACCAGCATGCGGCCCAGGGATCGTTCACCGCCTGGCGCGGCCGCGACCTGGTGGTGGAACCCGGAGTGTACAACGGCGAGGTGGACGAGCACTATGTCAACTGGCGGATTCGCACGATCAGCCACAACTGTATCACGGTTATGGACCGGAACGAGGTGTTCCTGGGGCCGGAGGCGGTCCGCTCGCCCGCCAACGACGGCGGCCAGTTGATCCAGAACTGGACCCACAAGCCGGCCACGGTCGCCGAGTGGCGCGCCCAGCGTAAACTTCGCGACACCGGCAGGATAATCTCTTTCCTCACCGACCCCAGCCACGATTTCGTGGAGGGCGACGCCGCCGGGGGATATAACCCGGTCAAGGTCCTGTCGTGGAGAAGGCAGATGGTGTTTGTCAAGCCGGACTGGCTGGTGATCCGCGATATGATCGAAAGCGGACGGCCGCACTTTGCCAAAACACTCTACCTGCATACCCCGGAAAAACTGGTTATGGATGGCAATACCGCCCGAACCGAGCCTTCCGCCGGCAACCCGCTGACTGTCTGGAGCCTGCTGCCGCCTCAGGCCGATTTGAGCGTGGGCGGGGGACCGGGCGGCACGTTCACCTATGGCGGCAATGACTGGACAGGACCGGAACAGTATAATACCCAGTACGGCACCGCCTGGCGGCTGACAGTGGCCAGGGACGGCGAGCGGCTGACCGAGTTCCTGACCGTACTTAACCTGGCCGGTGACAATCCGGGTACGGGTGCGGAATTACTGGAAAGCGGCGGTGAGCGGACGGCAGTCGCCCTGGAGGGCGGCCGCTACCAGGTGGCTTTTGAGCGCGGCGCCGGAGGGCGGTACAGCCTGATCGGCGAGGGCATTACCTACTCCATTTGCGGTACCGTTGCCAGCGATGGATACCCGTCGGGCGGCCAGGCTGTCCGCTTGAGCGGGGCCGGCAGCCGGTCTGCTCGAACTGACCGTCACGGCAACTACGCTTTCGACAACCTTCTGCCGGGAGTGTACGCGGTTACGCTCGAGGGAACCGCTAGGTCCCGGGACGTGATAATCGAAGCAGGCAGCCTCGGGGAGGTGAATTTTGATTAGAATGCCGGCTGCAATCTCGATCTTGACCGCAGTGGCGTCTTTTATCGCTCTGCCGTCATTCGCCGGCCGGGAGCAGGCAGTGGAGCTGGCGGAGGCTATCGGCAGGATGGTGCGGCTGGAAAGCCATTACCACAAAGCAGGCGAAAACATGCCCGCCGCTCTCGGCAGGGCTGACCAGCTGTTTGTCGAAACAGTCGACAAATTCGACTCCGAGTCGGCCCGGGAATTTGTCGATGGCGGAGGGGGCGGCAAGGTGGGTCTCGTAGTCCAGGAAACCTCCGGCCTGCAGAACCCGCCCGGTGATGACCCGGCCGCCAGGATGGTCGCCGCGCTGCGGGCAAGCCGCGCGGTCAAAGAGGAAGCCAAGCCGCTGCTCGACGGGTACGGCGGGGCGTTCCTGCTGAACCTCGAAGGCCGTCGCAAACTCCGCCTACGCCTCGGGATAACCGAATTGCTGCCCGCCGCCGGCTTACCCATAACGCTAGCTGACCTGGGTCTGAGCCGGGCCGACAGCGCCACGAACAAAAAGATCGCCGAGGCGGCGGCCGGGGGCAGTGCCGATGATGCCTCGAGCGAGGCGTACCAGTTTTACTCCACTATGCTCGATCTGGATGATCTGGGTGGAAAATTCGGCCGCAAGCACGATGCCGCACTCCTGGCCGACCGCCTGATGACAAGCTCCGGGTATCTGGAAATCGAGGACACGCTCGGGAAGCTGGCGCCGATGACGGTCGGTTTTTTCGGCGACTCCCAGACCGACAACAACCACTGGAGCTCACCGGCCCATTACCCGAAACTTATCGAGGAAGTATTCCTCAGGATTAATCCAGCGGTCACGATTTTCAACGCAGGTATCGGCGGAGATGACAGCGGCGAGGGCCTTGAGCGGATCGAAACAGACGTGCTGGTCAGAAAACCGGACATCTGTTTCGTCCTCTTCGGCGGCAACGACTGCGCCCACTGGGGCGGCGACCGTCCGACCGTATCGCCGGAGCAGTACCGGGAAAATATCGGCGAGATAGTATCCCGGCTCAAAGCGATCGGCTGCCGTCCGGTGCTGATGAGCTACCCCGCTATCCCGGCGCGCGAGTTCGGCGACCACTCAGCGGCCGTCTTGCGCCGGATGAATGACGGGCAGAAAAGAGTGCGCGATGAGCAGGAAACCGGCTGGCTCAAGCTGGCCGAACTGTTCGCCGGACGCGACCCCGGCCGGATGTTTGCTGTCGACCTGATCCACTTCAGTCCCGAGGCCCATCAACTGCTGGCCGGGCGAATTCTGCACTACCTGGTGGAACTGCATTAGTTACAGGCAGTTATGAGTATTTTTATTCCGGAGTCGGTTGTAGCCGCCGGATTTGCCGGGTTTGATAACTTTCCGATAGAACGAAATAGTTGCACAACAATGGATTGACCAGTAAAATTAACTACTTGACGATTGTTCTGCCGTATCGGGCAGAATCGGGCAGAAATTGACGGTACAGGGATTAAGTACCCTACATCCAGGGAGATTTTAAATGTGTACAGCCCGTAAGTTCTTGTTCGTCCTGCTTGCTGTTTTCATGCTTCCGGCCCTTTCCTCAGCTCAAACCGGCGATCTCCGCCTGCTGGACTGGCGTCCGCAATCGATGATGGTGGTGAAGGAGACCGAGGTGCTGAAGCCCAAGTACCCTGTAATCGATGTCCACAACCATCTCGGCCGCCTGGCGAACATGCAGCATTATCTGGAGCAGATGGACGAGGCCGGGGTGTGGAAAGTGGTCAGTCTGGATGGCCGGAGCGCGGGCGATTTTTACAAGAAGCATCTGGAGGCGGTCAAGAAAGTCAGCCCCGAGCGGTTACTCGTTTTTTTCAGACCTGATTTCGACAGGATCGATGAGCCTGGGTGGGGTCAGAAGGAAGCCGCCCGGCTGGAACAGGCTGTTAAGATGGGCTGCCGTGGACTCAAGATTGCGAAGAATCTGGGCCTGACTCACAAGGACAGCACTGGTGCTTTGATCAAGGTCGACGACCGGCGGATCGATCCGATCTGGGCCAAGTGCAGCGAGCTGGGGATTCCGGTGATGATCCATGTTTCGGACCCCAAGGCTTTTTTCACCCCGCTGGATGAGCGTAACGAGCGCTACGACGAACTGGGCGCGCACCCCCGCTGGTCTTTTTACGGTGACCAGTTCCCGTCGAAGGAAGAAATCCTGGCCGCGCGCAACCGCGTGTTCGCCCGCCATCCCAACACGATTTTTATCGGTGCGCATTTCGGCAACCTTCCCGAAGAGATTCATCAGGTGGCCAACTGGCTCGATCTCTATCCCAACTTCTACGTGGATATTGACGCACGGATCAGCGAACTGGGCCGTCAGCCCCGCACCGCGCGCAAGTTTTTCCTCCGCTACCAGGACCGGGTGATGTTCGGCACCGACACGCCGCCGAATGCTGAAGCCTACCGGATATATTACCGGTTCCTGGAAACGGATGACGAATATTTCGACCCGACCGGAGGCCATCACCTCCAGGGCCGCTGGATGATCTACGGGGTTTACCTGCCGGACGATGTGCTGGAGAAGATCTACAACAAAAACGCCCTGAAAGTATTCGGTATGTTCAAGGGAGCGTAGTGGTTCCGGCTCTGCCCCGCTCATAGATCCTGCCCGGCTGTTCCGGGTTGGGCTGACCGAAATCGAAAAGTTGTTTAGCATCTACGGTGTTGCCGTCGCTACCCGCCCATAATTCAGCCCTCTCGGCCCATATGGCCCTTGCGTCCAGAGTAGACCTGGCGGTTATCGGTGCCTATCTCCTGCTGATGATTCTGGTGGGGATGGTGCTGAGTTATTTCAACCGCGACGCCGCGGATTTTTTCCGCAGCGGCAACAAGATGCCGTGGTGGCTGGCCGGGTTCAGCATGTTCATGACCAGCTTCAGCGTCTGGACCTTTACCGGTGCGGCCGGTCTGGCTTACCGGGCGCCGGGCGCTGCGTTCGCCATGTATTTCAGCACCGCCGCCGGCATGATTTTCGGCGTCTGGTTCCTGGCCTCGCTCTGGAGGCGCACGCGGTCGACGACCATTCTTTCCTACCTCACCGAACGCTACAGCCTCGCCACCAATCAGACCTACAGCTGGACGATGATGCCGGCCCAGCTGATCCAGGGCGGAATCCAGTTGCTGGCGCTGGGAACGTTCATCTCCGTGGCCCTCGGCACCGACCTTCGGCTGACCGTGCTGGTCTGCGGGCTGGTGATCGCGCTCTACTGCCTGATCGGCGGACTCTGGGCCGTGGTGGTCACCGACACCCTGCAGTTCATCGTCCTCTTTCCCACCGCGCTGGTAGTGATGGTCCTGGGTTTCAGGGACGTGGGCGGGCTGTCGAGGCTGGTTACCGACGTCCCCGAGGGTTTCTGGAATGTGAACACCGCCGAGTTCGACTGGTGGTATATCCTGGCGTTCGGGGTGATGATGCTGATGGCGATGAACAGCGGCTCGTTGAGCCAGCGCTATTTCTCGGTCAAAAACGAGCGTGAGGCCCGCAAGGTGGCTATCCTGACGATGGTGCTGCTTTTCCTGGCTCCGATCCTCTGGTTCCTGCCACCGCTGTTCGCCAGGGTCAGCGGGCTGGACCTGGAATCGATCAGCCTGGGACTGAATGCTCCCGAGGAGGCCGCCTACGTGGCCTACTGCCTGCATATCCTGCCACACGGCGCTATCGGGGTGATGCTGGCCGCGATGCTCTCGGCGACGATGAGTTCGCTGAGCAGCACGTTCAACGCTTTCTCCGCGGTTATCACCAACGACATTATCAAGCAGGTTTTCTGGAAAGAGGCCTCGGGTAAAACCCTGCTGCTGATCGGCAGGCTGGTTACCTTGGTCTTCGGCGGCCTGGTTATCACCGCCGCGCTGGTGCAGGCCGGCGGCGACGGCAGCGTGTTCGAGCTGATGATGACCTATTCGGCCGTGGTGATCCTGCCGTCCGGCATCCCGATCGTGATGGGCCTGTTCTACCATCGTACGCCGCCCTGGGCGGGAATTGCATCCTACCTGAGCGGAATCATGGCCGGTGTGGGAATGCTGCTGTTTGAAAAGTACCATAGTCTGCTGTTTGCTGATTTTCATTTCCAGATGTCATTTACCGATCAGGTGTTCACGGTGGGCGGGATCAGCCTGGCGGTGTATGTGCTGCCCGGCTTGTTTATCTCCCCGTCGGGCGACTATGCGCTCAAGCTGGCCAGGTTTTACGCCAAGATGCGCACGCCGGTCAGCCCCGGCGAAATCGGCGATACCCGTGCCACCGACACCGGCAGCTTCAGGATCACCGGCTGGACCGCGCTGATCATGGGCGCGGGAGCGGCCAGCCTGGCGTTCCTGGAGTTGAGTTTCCCGGACAGGATGATCAACCTGCTGATCGGCGGGGCAATCGGCATGGCCGGAGTTATTCTGCTGCTGGCCGAGCGGTTCGCCGCCCGGTTGCCGCCGAGGATCAGGACTATACATCCCGAGGATCATGAAAGTAACCCCGGTGACGGAGGTGCCGAATGACAACACGGAACGTCGGAATCGTATTCGTATTCCTGATCGCGGGTCTGCTGGCCTGCCAGAGCGGTCCGCCTCAGGGCGGGCAGATGTACACCAGCCGGGACGAGTCGCTCGCGGCGGCCCATCCACGGCTGATCCTGAGTCCGGAAGTCGCCGAAAATCTGCAGGGCAAGCTGTCCTCCAGCCATGAGTGGCTCTGGACGAGATACCGGCAGGATATCCCTTCCCGGCTGGAGAGCGCTGCCAGTGGTAAGACCGAGCGGCTCGACCGGGGTGTGGCCAACAGCGCGCAGGAGCTGGCGTTTATCTGGAAGATGACCGGCAACCGCGAGCATTTCGAGGCCGCCCGCGACCATCTGCTGGCCCTGGCCCACAGCGACCCCTGGCCGCCGGAAAACGACCTGATCCACGGTCACCTGCTGCAGGGAATCGCCCTGGCCTACGACTGGCTTTATCCCAGGCTCAGCGAGCAGGAGCGAAAAACTGTCTCCGACCGGCTCAGGCAGGAAGCGGAGAGCGAGTATCAGCGGATGACTACCGGGCGGGTCTGGTACCGCAACCAGTATTTCCAAAACCACGGGATTTCAAATTTCTGCGGACTGGCTTACGCCGCCGCCGCGCTCTACGGCGAGGATGAACGCGCGCCGGACTGGCTGAGGATCTGCGAAGAGTTCATGGATATCGTGCTCGAAACCCTGCCCCCCGACGGGACTTCGCTGGAGGGGATCAGTTACGGGGCCTACGATTTCGAGTTCATCATCCGCTACGTGGCGCTGGCCCGGACCATGCTCGACCGCGACTACACCGATACCGAGGGGCTGAAGAATTTCCCGCGGTGGGTGCTGCATTCGATGCTGCCGGTCCAGGAGCCGACCGAGTGGGCGATGACCTTCGGTGACGCGCCCCGTCACGTGAACTGGCACGGCCCCGAAGCGCAGCTGTTCTGGAGCGCGACAAACTACAAGGACCCTGTGGCCCAATGGCTCGGCCGTCACCTGATCGAGCTCGAAGACGAAGGGCTCGGCTCGGCGAGCTGGTGGGCGCTGCTGTTCTACGCCGACGCAATCCCGCCGGCAGGCCCCTCGGATTTCGCGACTTTCCAGCATTTCACCGAGAACGATCAGGTGATGATGCGCTCGTCCTGGCTCGACCCCGATGCAACACTGGTGGGACTCAAGGCGGGACCGTTCATGGGCCGGACCCTCTCGCCGCAGGCCAAGTGGGACTGGGGCACCAACCACCAGGAACCGGATGCGGGGAGCTTCCAGATTTTCTCCCACGGGGCGCAACTGGCTGTCGATCCGGGCTACACGACTTTCAAGCGCACCGCCAACCACAATACGATGTTGTTCAAGGAACAGGGGCAACTGGGCGAGGACGTGCCCTGGATGGGCGTAGCCGAGTGCGTCCAGTTCCGCCACTATCCGCATATCGTCCACAGCGCCACCGGCGACGGGTACGCCTACGTGGTGGCCGACATGGACCGCGCCTACCACCGTGCGCTGAACCTGGACGGCTACGAGCGCCATTACCTCTATCTGGAACCGGGCGTCCTGCTGGTGGCCGATGAGTTCAGTCTCGGGGCCGACGGCGCTCTCCACAGCTATCCGTCGCGGATCATGGAACTCTCGGGAGGCCTGGAATTCGGCTGGGGCGGCTACGTGGTCGGCGAGCAGGGGGAGGCCTCGGTAAAGTTCACCGGTACTCCCGGCGAATACAGGATCGCGGTCAACTACCTGGATAATTTCCCCGGCGAGGGCACGTACCGGGTCGAGGTGGACGGCAGGCTCGTCCACGAATGGCAATCCACCAACCGCGATTCGGACAACCATTACATCATCACTCCGCCGGCCGAGTTGAAAACCGGCAGCAGGATCGCGTTTGTCGGACGGGACATGCCCCGCAACTGCCGCCTGATCAGGATGGCCGCCTACAGTCCGCGGGCCAGCTCGGAGCGCTCGGCCCGCTGGCTGCTGCATGCTGAGACATCGGCCACTGTGGGTTTGGACCGCGATGCCGGTATGGTAACGATTGTCAACGGAACCGGCGCGCTGGAGTTGTACGCAATTTCGCCGGATGCGAAAGCGGCCGAGATCAGTGTCGAGGACTGGGAAATCATGGAGCCGGACGCCGAAGTCGAGACCACGAAGCGCATCTCGCTCGTCCCGTCCTTTGACGGCGACCGGGTTGTGCTGATCAATCTCCTGCATGCCCGGGCCGCCGACGGCGCTGCGCTCGAAGGGCTTGAATCCAGCCTGGACAGCGAGGGCGATAACCTGAAAGCAGCGGTAAGCTGGCGGGCCGACGGCGGTTCTGTCAGCCTGGACTGGGACCTTCGTGCAAGGACAGTGGAACTGAATATCAATTGACGGCCCGGGCTTGAGCATGGGGCCGGGGAGAGAGAGGGAAATGACTGGGATAGGACGAGCCGTCCGCGCAATGCTGACGGCGATGATTCTGCTGGCGGCAACCGGAATGACTGTCGCCGGAGAGAGCATGGTAAACCCGAATGCCGAGTTGAAAACACCGGAAAACATGCGGCTCAGCCCGTACACCGGCTATACGCGCGAGCACTGGATCGAGATCGCCCAGAAAATTATCAGCGGGATTCTGCCCTATTTCAGCGACGAGAGCGGGATGCCCGAGTTGGTGGGTGATCCCGGGGAGACCGGCCATTTCGCTCAGCTCTTCGATGTCGGCGGGAGCAAGGAGGCGTTCGACCGCAGCCTGTTCCTGGTGGCGGTCTATACGGCGGCCACCGGCAGCGACCGGGTGCCGGGCTACGACGGTTCGATCACCGAGCCGTACCTTCGCGAGGTGCGCCGCGGTACCGACCCGGCCGGTCCCCACTACTGGGGAGACCATCCCACCTACGACGTATTCGGCACCAACCTGGCGATGGGGATTCAGCTCAGCCCGGAATTTTTCTGGGAGCCGCTGGATGAGAAAACCAGGAAAAATGTCCTGCTTTATTTCAAGGACCTGGCCCACACGCTTGCCTACGACTGTAACCACTGGCATTTCCACCAGATTTCCGTTCCCCTGCTTGACAGATACGGAGTGGCGTCCAACCGCGAGTTCCTGACCTCGATGTTCGAGCGGCTGATGCACTGGTATCGCGGAGACGGCTGGTTTATCGACGGGGGCAACCGCAGCTTCGACCTCTACAACTTCTGGGCGTTCCAGGTCTACAACCATGCGCTGACCAGGTTCGATCCCGGCTGGAAGAAGCAGTTCGGCAAGATGGTCGAGACTTCAACCGCCAGGTTCCTGGAAAGCTATCCCTACTTTTTCGGGCGCGACGGGGGCCATATCGCCTGGGGGCGCTCCACCACCTACCGTTTCGCCGCGGTGGCCCCGGTCGGCTGGACCGTGTGGAACGGGGTCAGCACATTGCCGCCCGGCCAGGCCCGGCGGATCGCTTCCGGGAATCTCAAATATTTCTGGGAGCACGGCTGCCTCAGTGAGCGCGGCCTGCTGGAGCCGGGTTTCTGGGGTCCCAACACCGCGATCGCCGAGCCGTATATCGACCGCGGATCGCCCTACTGGGCATTGCAGGGGATGATCAGCCTGATTATCCCTGCCGACGACCCGTTCTGGAACGATCCCGAGCAGCCGATCCCGGCCGACGGCGCGGGCGGCCGCAAGGCCCTGCCGGGCGCGCAGATGACTGTCAATGTGAGTCCTGCCGACGGTGAGGCGCGGATGTATCCAGTCGGCCAGCCGTTCGCCCACTGGGGTCAGTGGCAGCGCGGTGAAAAGTACTGTCAGCTCGCCTATTCCAGCTACCTCGGCTGGTGTGTCACCGGCGCGGGCGGCGAGGATCTTGGCGCCGGCCGCAACGGGATCAGTTTTGACGGTATCCGCTGGCATTTCCGCGAACGCCCTGAGGCGATTCAGGTGGATACCCATCACTTGATCAGCCGCGAGACAATCCCCCTCCCGAGTCCGGAGGAAGACGATACCGTGATGTACGATTTCGGGGAGATAATCACCCATACGCTGGTGGGCAACAGCGGTGAGGTCCACGTGTTCTGGCACACCAGCGCCAAACCGGCCTGGCTGTATCTGGGCGGGTACGGAATCAGCGTGCCCCACGGCCAGGACGCCCGCTCGGCCAGGGGCGAGGGCAGTCTGGCCCTGGTGGGCGGTCCCTACAATACGCTGATGAAAGTTGTCAGTTCTCCGCCCGGTAAGCTCGACTGGAGAGTGCTCGAACCGCGCGAGGGGTGGCGGCACACGCAC
>VRUH01000072.1 GCA_019456185.1 Candidatus Glassbacteria bacterium
CTACCCTGCCACCAGCACGGGCCTGCGGGTTCTGTTCCCGCCCTGGTCGATGGCCGGCGGCACGGACAGTCTCTACGCCCGTCTGGACGACCCGGTGCAGAAAGAGAAAATCGCCGGGGCGATCGCCTTCGCCCTGATCAACGACCGCGGCGGCGACGACCCGATGAATGTCGTGATCGCCTCCTGCAGCCACGATCCGGCCCTGGAGGGTAAAAACCTGCGCCAGATCATGGACCAGCGCGGGATCGAGCCGACAATCGCCAACACCGCCGAACTGGTGATCGCTCTCGAGCGCCAGGGCGGGGCCTCCTGCGTCTATCACTGCCTGAACGAGGACGATATTGCGCGGATCATGAGCCACCCGGCGGTGATGCACGCATC
Source organism: Candidatus Glassbacteria bacterium (assembly GCA_019456185.1). Lineage (NCBI taxonomy): Bacteria > Candidatus Glassiibacteriota > Candidatus Glassiibacteriota bacterium. The sequence continues at coordinate 382 of VRUH01000072.1, forward strand.
CGACGGCACGGTGATGGAATTCGGCCGCGGCGTGCCCCACCCCCGCAGCTACGGAACGTTCCCGCGGGTACTGGGCCATTACGTGCGCAAAAAAGGCGTGATCGCTCTGGAAGAGGCCGTGCGCAAGATGACCTCCCTGCCCGCCCAGCGAGCCGGGCTGCTCGAACGCGGAGTGATCCGTCCCGGCGCCGCCGCCGACCTGGTCCTCTTCGACCCGGACCGGATAATCGACACCGCCACCTTTGTCGAGCCGCACCGGTATCCGCTGGGTATCGAGCGCGTGATTGTCAACGGCCGCACCGTGTTTGACGGCCGGGAAATGACTGCCGAACGTCCGGGTGCCGTCCTGAGGAGAACCGGCCGGGGAGTGGTCGCCTTGGATGCTGGCAGTACGAGCGGCAGCCGATTATATTGACTGCAAATCAAGACTTTCACATCAAATCCACGGAGGACTGATGAACCGGAAAGCGACTATCCTCTCCCTGCTCGCGGCCCTTTCGCTGCTCACGTTCAGCGTTTGTTTCACCCAGGACAAAGCGCCTGCGGTTATCAGCGCCCTGCCCGGCAACGTCCCGTCGGATGCGGTCGTGCTTTTCGACGGAACCGGTCTCGACGCCTGGCAGCACCCGGACGGCTCGCCCGCAAGCTGGAAACTGGCCGGCGGCGCGATGACCGTAACCGAGGGCGGCCTGGTGACCAAAGCCGAATTCGGTGACGTGCAGATCCATCTCGAGTTCTGCATGCCCGCACCGGCTGCTGGCGAGGGCCAGGACCGGGGCAACAGCGGGATCTATATCCATGGCAACTACGAGGTCCAGATCCTCGACAGTTACGAGAACGAGACATATTACGACGGGCAGTGCGCGGCGGTCTACAAGATTTCGCCCCCCCTGGTGAACGCATCGCGGCCGCCGGGAATCTGGCAGACTTACGACATCATTTTCCACGCCGCCGGCCTCGATAACTCGGGCAAAGTGACTGAAAAAGCCACGGTCACGGTGATCCATAACGGGGTCCTCGTCCAGGACAACCTGGAGGTTTCGCCCACCGGCGGAGCGATGGGGAATCAGGAACTCGAGAAGGGCCCGATCATGCTCCAGGACCACCACCATCCTGTCAGGTTCCGCAATATCTGGATCCGCGAACTGTAAAGGCGTGTTGAAAAAACGGTGGTCATGAGCATTTAGCTGTTGTCAAAAATCTTTTCTTTTTGAAAAGGAAAGAAAACCCTAAGAATGGTACGGAAAAACTTCCTTTGTTATAGAATATCGTAGGGGCGACACATGTGTCGCCCGTTAACCTGTGTGCCTGCTGTATTCTTTGCGGGCGAGGCATGCCTCGCCCCTACGAGGGTTGGAACGGCCCCTTTAAGTACTTTTCGAGTTACGGAGAGCTTGACGGGGCAGGCGCGTTCATTGCAAAGAACCGCGGGGACAGAATTCCCCCCGGGTGAGGGCACAAAGCAATGAACGTGCCTGCCCCCGTTTCCTTCTCCCGCGTTTTATTGACCGCATCCTCTCTCCTCTGTATTTTATTCTTCAGCCTCATCCACCTCCCCCCATAATCGAGGTAACTTGCATGCTGAACTGGACTCCTGAATCGACAATCAAAAATGAATTGCCAGCTATCAAACCCAGCCAGGTGATCCTCGTCGCCAACGGCGACCGCCGCCGCACGGCCAATCTCGCCTGCCAGGCGGCTCAGTTGGAATGCGAGCGCCAGTTGCGCGAAGTGTTCACCCGCGAGGGATACGAGCTGGTCCGGGCGCATCCCGAACTCGATCCCTCACTGGGACACGGCTTTATCGAAACTCAGGCCCAGGGACGGGAAATTTTCGCGCGTATCCCGGCAGAGGCACCGCTGGTGGTTGCCGAAGCTGTCTGGCAGTACAGCAACCACGTGGTTTACAACCTCTGGGAACACCGCGGCCCGATCCTGGTGGCCAGCAATTTCGATGGGAACTGGCCGGGGCTGGTCGGCGCCCTCGGTCTGGAATCATGCCTGACCCGTCATCGTTTCACCGAAAACCAGGCGGGACACTCACTGATCTGGAGCAGTGAAAAGTTCGAGGACGACAACACACTGAATAAAATCAGGCAGTGGCTGGCCGAAGGTAAAATTGACCATGACACCTCTCACGTCCGCAAGTTCGACCGGTCTGATTTCGACGGCTGCGATGGCGCGCTCGATTTTGGGGCAATGGCGGCGGATGCTTTCCGCTCACGGCCGCGGCTGCTGGGTCTCTACGACCCGCTGTGCATGGGGATGATCAACGCCGCCTTCGATGAGCGGGACATGGTGGGCACCGGGATCCAGTTGCGGCGACTGAATCAGTCCGACCTCTATGCCAGGATGCTCGACGTACCGCGCGGCGAGGCAATGGGCTGCGTGAAATGGCTGGTGGACAAAGGCTTCAAGTTGGAGATCGGCTCCAACCCCTTCACCGATATCACCGAAAAAGCGGTTCTGGATTCCGGCAGGATGTACACCGCCATCGTCCGTCACGTGGCCGAGGAGGGTCTGGACGGGGTCGGGATCGCCTACCAGTTGGGCCTGGCGAAGCTCTGCGCGGCCAGCGATCTGGTGGAGGCCATGCTCAACAGCACGGCTCGACCACCTGTGCAGTACATGGGGACCGAAGTCATGGCCGGTGAACCGATCATGTGCGCCAACGAGGCCGATATGGGCTGTGCTGTCGACCAGGCGTTCAGCCGGGAAATTTACCGGGGAAGCGGCCTGGAGCCGCTCTGGTGGGAAACCACCCAGCACGACATCCGCTGGGGAGCGCTATACTGCGGACCAGCCCGGTTCGCCGGGACCGATTTCGAACTGGATGCGTTCGTCTGGGCTTTCGAGTTGTCGGGCAACACGCCGGCGGGACATGTCGCTGAGGGCTGGGCTGGAATGGAGGGCGTACGCCAGCCGTACGAATTTTTCACGGAGAACGGAATCTGCACCCGCTGCCTGGCAAAACCCGGTGAACTCATCTGGAGCCGCATATTTCTGGACCGGGAAAAATTCTGCATCGATATCGGCCGCGGCGCCGCAGTCGAACTGCCGGAGCAGGAAAGCCGGCGCCGCTGGCAATCCACCACCGAGGAGTGGCCCTTGATGCACGCCATGCTCTACGGTGTTTCGCGGGACCAGCTGATGGCCCGTCACAAGAGCAACCATATCACGGTCAGCTACGCTCCCGATGCCGAATCAGCCACCGAAATAGCCCTGGCCAAAGCCGCCATGGCCGAATCACTGGGGTTCAGAGTTGCGCTGTGCGGTGAGATCGGTGCAGAGGGCAGCCTGGAGAAAAAACTCGCCGGTGGGGAGAAAATAAGGGGTCCGGGCGAGAGCTGATCCTGTTGGATCGTAATCCCTACAAGAAAAGGCGGAGCCACGGTACGCCGTGGCTCCGCCTTTTCTTCGCTCACCCAGTTGAACTTTCACTTTTCACCACTTGATATAATGCAGCGCCCGGTCGATAACATCGCGCCAGGCCGGATCGAACTCGGTCTTCATCGGCGCGGTATCGGCGCGGAAATGGTCGCGCTGGAACAGCGGACGGACTGTCCCCGGCGGATCGATACCCACCACGGTCCGGCCTTTCCACTCCACGCGGTAGGTGGTGCCGTCAAGCTCCTCGGTGGTTGTAGTATATTTCTGCGGCCAACTCACGCTCACCGTATCCAGCCCGGCGGTGCCGGCAAGACTGAGGTAGTCTCCGTCCCAGTCCACGCCGGCCCTGTTGCCATTGACCGTACACGACACTTCCGAGTTGTCCACACCATCGGGAATCCGGATTTTCAGCGGTCCGCCCCGGTACATGACCACATCGACCCGGCCCTCGTATGGCAGGTAACTCGCCACCCGGCACATCGGGTGCTCGGTGTTGAGCGCCATGTTGACCCTGACTCCGGTCGAGTCGGTCTGCACCAGCCGCCGCCAGACCAGGAATATCGCCCAGGCTCCGTGGGGACCGCAGCAGTTCTGGATCGCGTTGCGCAGTCTGCCGCTGGTGTTCACCCAGTCGTTGGGCGCGCCCCAGCCTACGAAACAACCGCGGACCCTCTCGGCCACATCGGTCCATGAACTCTGCACATTGTCTTCGCGCACGCCGGGAGCATCCAGCCACGCGCTGTCCATCAACTGGGCCTCGACAAAGTAGTTGCGCACATAACGCTCCACCAGGTCCCAGTAGCGGGAATAACCGGCGTCGGCCAGCAGCAGCGCGCACTGGATCATATCGACTATCGCGCAGCTCTCGGTGCTGTGGCTGTCTTCCGGCCTCATCCAGTCGCGGCCCTCCATCTCCTGCACCCAGCCGAAACTGCTGGCCAGGTTCTCCGCGGCGTAGTCCACCAGCCCGCGCGCCCATTCCAGCATTTCAGTGTCGCCGGTTGCGGCAGCGGTGCGGATCACTCCGGCCAGACCGAACAGCGCGCCGTGGACGTTGGAGATACCCAAGACCCGTCCGGGACGGACGCTGGTGTGATGGTAGTCCTTCGTGAAATTGGCCAGGCCCACGGCCAGACGTCTGGCGCGTTCGCTGCCGGTAAGCCGCCAGTACTCGATCAGCGGCGTGATCCAGCCGGTGGAGTGCTGGCTGAGGCGCGGTTCGTGGTTCCGCTTAACTTTGTGGCCAAGCAGAATGTCTTCGCGCTCGAAATAGAAATATTTCCCTTTCCGGATCCCGTAACGCTCCAGCCCGTCGATCATCGATTCGAGCTTCGTCCTGACCGCCGGTTCCTCGTACTGCATGTACAGGCTCATCAGCCCCATGAACTGGCTGCGGTTGTCCCAGAGGTTCATTTCCGGGACGCCTTTGGTGCGGATAAACGGGCTGTAAGCCGGCCGCCAGGTGAGTCCGTGGCCGGCCTCGCGCATCCGCGAGTAGATTTCCCGCTCATAGAGCCGCTCCTCCTCGATTCCGGCCAGAGAGCTTGTCACCTGGCGCGCGGCGATCAGGCCATAGAGATTGCGGCCCGGGTTCTCACAGTAGTCCCAGTGGTTGTGGCGCAGTTCGGGCGGGCCCTCGCCGAAATAAGTCCAGAAATAGGGCAGAAAACCCTGCTTGCGGTCCGGTACACGGGTCAGGAAATTGAGCGAGGCCTCGGCGTGGGTGCGAAGGTCAAGCGTGGCCGGCACGCTCCGCACAGGCGAAGCCGCCCTGGAGCCGGAGAGCAGCGCCAGAGTGAAACAAACCGCCATCGCAAGTACCGTGAAAAATTTCACTATATCCCGCCTTTCCCCGAAGAAGGTTCGTTCATTCCAGCCACTCGCCGCCGCTGTCGTTATTTTCCCGCGTGAATAGCCTGGAACGAAGCGTGATTTCTTTCGGCACCTGCTCGCCGTTGAGAATTTCAAGAGCTGTTTCAATTGCCTCCCGGCCGCCTGTCGGGTATTCGAAACTGGCTTCCAGGATACCTCGGCTCACATAGGCGCGGCCCTCGTGCGGCAGCGCATCGATCCCCACGAAGATAATATCCTGCTCGCGGCCCGCCGCTTTCGCCGCCAGCCAGGCTCCGTGAGCGCCGGGATCGTTATGGGCGTAGACCAGATCGATATCCTCGAACCGGGCCAGGGCGCTTTCCATCTCGCCGCGGGCCTCGGGTTCCAGCCATTGCATGTCCGCCTCGAAAATGATTTCCAGACCACCGCCCTCGATCCCCTCGCGGAAACCGGAGTGACGGTCCTGGCCGGGAGTGGATGTCATCAGACCCTTGAGTTCCACCACCCGTCCGCCGCCGCCCAGACGTCCGGCGATCCAGTTCCCGGCCGCCCGGCCGATCTTGCGGTTGTCGGCCCCGATAAAGCAGGTGAAATCCTCGCCCAGTACCCGGCGGTCGAGCACGATAACCGGGATTCCGGCCCGGAAGGCCTCGCGCACGGGCGGAGTGAGCGGTGCGGCCTCCTTGGGACTGATAATCAGCACGTCCACTCCGCTGCTGACAAATTCTTCCACGTGGGCCCGCTGGCGAAGGTTGTCGTTCTGGGCGTCCTTGAACACGACCTCGATCTCCGGGTGCGCAGTTGCGGCCAGACGGATATCGGCGTTCATCTGCACGCGCCACGGCTCGCCGAGATTGCACTGGCTCATGCCGATCACCCATTTCGCGGCTGCGCGGTCACCTCCGCCTTCAGTGTCCGACCCACCGCCGGAGCAGCCGGCAAGCGCTGTCATGATCGCTGCCAGTACGGTTAAGGCAACGGTTTGTTTTACGCCGCGCATATACGTCTCCCCCATTCTAATCCTCAGCGGCCGTTCCGCTTCTGAAACAGGACCGCCAGGATGATTATCGCGCCGGTAAGCATCAGCCTGCTGGCCTCGCCGACAGCGTTGATACTGAGAACTTTTTCCAGATAACCGATAATAACCGTACCCAGCAGTGTCAACCAGATACTGCCCGTGCCGCCCCGCAGGCTGGTGCCGCCGATCACCACGATAGCAATCGCGGTCAGCTCGTATGTCATCCCCGCCTCGGGATCGCCCTGCTGCTCCTGGGCTGCCTGACAGATCCCCGCCAGCCCGCAGTACATCCCGCTCAGAGCGTAGGCGAACACTTTTACCGCACGCACCGGCACGCCGGAAAGACGGGCCGCTTCCTCGTTTCCGCCGATAGCGTAGATCCAGCGTCCGAGACGAATGCGGTCCAGGATGAGCCAGGTAACCAGCACGCAGAGCAGAAACAGCAAAGTGACCACGGTGATATTGCCGCCGAGTACGGAGGAGTTGATGAACTCGAACACAGCCGGCACTTCCATGTACTCGTAGGTCCCGTCGGCCTGCTGCACGGCCGTGGAGATTTTCTGCCCCGCGGAAATCATTTTTGCCACTCCGCGCGCGAACACCATCATCGCCAGGGTGGCGATAAACGGCTGGATCAGCCAGCAGGCGCTCAGCATTCCGCTGGCCGCGCCGAACACGGCCCCCGCCGCCAGGGTGACCGGGATCGCCAGCAGGGGCGAGACCCCGGCTCGGATCGAGAGCATGGAGAACAGCACGGCGGTCATTCCCAGCAGGCTGCCCACCGACAAGTCGATTCCCGCGGCGATTATCACCACCGTCATCCCGCAGCCCAGGATCCCGAACACCGACACCTGGCGCAGCATGTCGCGGTGTGTCCCCCACTTGAAAAAGGCCCCGTCGGCGTTGAATATCACTCCCAGCAGCACCACGGCGGCCAGCGAGGCCAGCGCCCGCGCGCCCGGGGAGGCGAATGTTTTGCCTATTCCATCTTTTATTGCAGCTCCTGGCTTTGCCACCCTCACGCCGCCTCCCCCGCCCGGCTCATCGCCGCGGCCAGAATTTTTTCCTGCGTGGCTTCACCGCGGGTAAATTCCGCCGTAATCCGACCGGAACTCATCACGATTATCCTGTCGCTCATCGCCAGCAGTTCCGGCATCTCGGAGGTGATCAGCACGATCGAGGTCCCGGCGGCGGTCCAGCGGTTCATCAGGTCGTAAAGTTCATGTTTCACGCCCACGTCCACCCCGCGAGTGGGCTCATCGAGCAGGAACACCCTGGGCGCGGTCTCCAACCACTTGGCCAGGATCACTTTCTGCTGGTTGCCGCCCGACAGATGGCCGACTGGCATCTCCAGCGACGCCGCCCGCAGGGATAGCTCATCGGCCCTGCGGGCCGCCGCCGCGCGCTCGGCCGGATAATCGAGCCACAGCCCCGGCGAATACCTTTCAAGCGCCGCCAAGGTGATATTGGCCCTCACGCCCATGCAGGTGATACACCCGGTGCCCTGGCGGTCGTTGGTCAGCAGGGCGACGCCCCTTTGGATCGAATGCCTGGGAGATTTTATCTCGAACTCTTCGCCGCCCAGCCGGATATCCCCGCTCGCGCGGCTTCCCCACGTTCCGAACAGGGCGTGGAGCAGTTCGCTCTTGCCCGAGCCCTGCAATCCAGCCACGCCCAGGATTTCGCCCTCGCGCAGAGTGAACGAACAGTTGTCGACCGGTTTCCGCCGCGGGTTGGCGCTGTCGCGAAGGGTCAGTCCCGCAACTTCCAGCAGCGGCGCTCCCGGTCCTGCATTCCTTTCCGGGAACTGGCTGGTGATTTTCCGGCCGACCATCCAGCGCACGAACTCGTCTTCCGGAAGTTCGGCGGCGGCGCTGCAACCCACCAGGCCGCCGTCGCGAAGGACCGTGATCCTGTCGGCCAGACGGTAGATTTCATCCATTTTATGCGAAATGTAGATAATCCCGCAGCCGCGCTGTTTGAGCCGTGCGATCATGGCGAACAGCCGTTCCGCCTCGGGACGGGAAAGGGTGCTTGTCGGCTCGTCCATCACGATAACCCGCGCCTCCAGCGAGAGCGCCTTGGCGATTTCCACCATCTGCTGCACGGAAATCGGGTAGCTGCCCGCCGGACGGTCGAGATCGAGTTCGAGATCGAGTCCGGCCAGCAGTTTTTCGGCCCGGCTGCGCTGGGCCGCCCGGTTCAGCATTCCGGCCCCGCCGGTCAGTTCGCGGCCCAGAAACAGGTTGTCCAGCACCGAAAGTGTCCCCACCAGCGAAATTTCCTGATAGATAACCGCGATTCCGGCCTGCCGCGCCTGCTGTGGCTCGGTGAACGCCACCTGCCGGCCACCGAGTTCAACAGCTCCCTCCCAGTCCCGGTAAACACCAGCCAGGATTTTGATCAGCGTGCTCTTGCCGGCGCCGTTCTCCCCGGCCAGGATATGCACTTCGCCGCCGGCCAGCTCGAAATCCACGCCGCCAAGGACGCGCACCGAGCCGAAAGTTTTACCGATCCCTTTCATGCTTAACAATGGAATACCCGGACCCTGGTTGCCGGCAGAGCCTGCCGGTTCAGCTTGCGACATAACGACCCCATCGGGATGACACTTGCACTTACAAAGGAATTGCCTTAGACGCAGCTTGACAAACGGATGGCGGATAGCCGATAATGTTCTCCTCCTCACTCTGTTTCTCAAAATGGGAAGGATATAATGCGGAACGCAACCCCGAGAAAAAAATTCGTGCTCGAACTGGAGTTCGAAATATTCGGCCGCGAATTGAACAACGTTGTCACCACCTGCGCCCAGCTTAACCTGCACACCGAGGACAGGTCTGTCCAGGGGGCGATGGACAAGCTCAACGAGGCGGTGAAGATCTTTTTCGATACAGCCGAGGCCCGCCACGAGCTGTCCGAGGTCCTTGACGCGCTGGAAAGCGGCGACCTGAATATCCGGCCCTGGTCGCTGTAACCCGCAGCCAGGCTATCAAGCGGCCGGGGAAAGATAAGGCACGTGTTTTTCCGCGTGCCTGCTTTATTGAGGTCATCCCGCGGTGCTGGTCAAAGCAGCCTGCCGATCGCCTCGCCCAGTTGCCCGATCTGCTCCGCCGTATGTCCGGCGGTCGTCACCAGGCGAACCATCCCGCCCTCCGGGCTGCCGGGATAACTTGTAAACGGGGCCAGAATCCCGGCCTCGAACAGACGGTCGCACAATTGCCGGGGATTCAACTTACTCGAACTGGCCAGCGCTATTATTGGAGCGGGTGAATCCGGCACATCCAAACCCACACCGGCGAGCGTCTCCCGAAGCAGCCGGTTATTTTCAGCCAGCTGCCTGAACAGCCCCTGATTTGCCGCGGCATAGGAGAGCGCCGCCACCGCTGCTCCGCAGACCGGAGCTGGAGTGGGAGTGCTGCACTGGTAGACCAGGGAATTATTACAGATGCATTTTTTCTGTTCCGTGGTGGCCGGCACGATTCCCCCGAACGATCCGAACGCCTTGCTGAGCGTGGCGCAGATCACGACTGCCGGGGAGTCCACTCCGAAATGGTCGGCGGTGCCGCGGCCGTTTTTGCCCAGTACGCCGAATCCGTGGGCGTCATCGATAAAAATCAGGCTCTCCCGGCCGCCAAGCATCTCCACAACCTCAGCTAGCGGAAACACCCTGCCGAACAGGGGACTGACGCCTTCGCCGGCCACCACCACCCGGCCCCCGCCGGTGACCCGGCCCAGCTGATCCGCCAGCGAATCGAGATTGTCGAGATCGAACTCCAGAAACCCGGGCGACCAGGCCCGGGCAGCTTCCACGATGCTGGAATGGGCGTCCCGATGGACGATCAGCGTATCGCCGTCGGCGAGCAGTCCTGAGAGCAGGATCGACATGCCGAGATAGCCGCTGGAATAGATCACCGCTGTTTCCGAGCCGGCGAAATCCGCCGCCGCGCGCTCCAGCTCCAGGTGTATTTGCAGAGTGCCGCTCGAGGTGCGGGAGGCGGACGCGCTGACCCCGAAATCGTCGATAGCCCTCGACGCTCCGCGGCGGACCTCGGGCCTGCCGGCCATATTCAAATAATCCGTTCCTCCGAAATACAGATAGCGCTTGCCGGCGATAGACACTTCCGGCCCCACCGGCCCATCGAGCACAATCTCTCTCCCGTTACCGCTCATCCATTCTCCTTGATCTGTTGCCGCCCCGCTGAAAAATTGATCGCCGGCTTGAAGCTTGTAATGCCAGACATTTTATACGATGTTACCATAAGTATCAACTGTTTTGGCATTGAAGGCGGGGCGCAAGGGCCCCATTTATCCGTTCATAGGACGACTGGAGCCAGGCAATGAACACTGTCGAGAAATACGGCAAATATGTTAATACGAGTTTTCTCAAGGCTGTCGAGCCGGTAATCGCCGACCGGGGCAGCGGATCGAAACTCATCGAACCCGACGGGACCGAGTACCTGGACTGTTTCAGCGGGATCTCGGTGGTCAACTCCGGCCACGGTAACCGCGAGGTGGTTGACGCGGCCAAGGCGCAGCTGGAAAAACTGCTCCACTGCTGCAGTTACATATACCACAACGTGCCGATGGCCGACCTGGCCGAAAAGCTGGCTCAGATCACTCCGGGCAGGCTGCAGAAAACGTTTTTCGCCAACAGCGGCGCGGAAGCTGTGGAAGGCGCGATGAGGCTGGCCAAGCAGTTCACCGGCAAGTTCGAGTTTATCGCCCTCACCCACTCCTTTCACGGCCGCAGCCTGGCCACGCTCAGTATCACCGGCAACGCCAGCCGCAAGAAAGGCGGCGGACCCTATATCCCCGGCGTAGCATTCGCTCCGGCGCCGTACCACTACCGTTCACCCTACGGCCATCAGGACCCCAAGCTGACCGCCAGGACCTGCGCCCGCGCGGTGGAGGATATCATCCTGACCCACACCAGCAACCGCGTGGCCGCGATGATTGTGGAGCCGGTGATGGGCGAGGGCGGGATAATCGTCCCCGAACCGGAATATTTCGAGGAGCTGCTGCCGATCCTCAAAAAACACGAAATCCTGTTGATTTCCGACGAGGTCCAGAGCGGGTTCTGCCGCACGGGCAGGATGTTCGCCGGCGAGCATTTCGCCCTCGAACCGGAAATCATGACCGTGGCCAAGGGAATCGCCAACGGCCTGCCGCTCTCTGGATTTATCGCCTGGGAGGAAGTGGCCGACAGTTTCACTCCCGGCGACCACCTCAGCACCTTCGGCGGCAACCCGGTCAGCTGCGCCGCCGCGATTGCCAATATCGCTTACATGGAACGGGTCAAGCTGGCCGAGCAGGCCGCCGCCAAGGGTGAAAAGCTGATGGAGCGCCTGCGCGGGCTGACGAGTTCTAAAGTCAAAGTCGGCGAGGTGCGCGGCAAGGGTCTGATGATCGGGGCCGAGCTGGTTAAAGACCTCGAAAGCAAGGAGCCCGCCGGAGCCGAAACTGCGCAGCTTCGCGCGATGGCCCGCGAGCGAAAGGTGCTGGTGGGAGCCGGTGGTCTCTACGCTAACGTGCTGCGGATTCAGCCGCCGCTAACAATCTCCGAGGACGAGCTGGAGCAGGTCATCAGCGTTCTTCAGGAGTGTTTTACCGAGTTATGAGCCGACGATAATAGTTTAGCATAAATCAAGCAGCCAGGAGGATAAGATGAGCGCCCAGGCCACAGCCGCCGGGGCACATCCGGTGATAAACCCGGCCGATGGCTCCGAGATCGGGCGGGTGAACTGGAGTACCCCGGCCGATGTTGACGCGGCGGTAAAAAAAGCCGCCGCCGAATTCAAGAGCTGGGGCCGGACCCCGGTCAAGGAACGGGTCCAGGTCCTGTTCCGCTTCAAGCAGATCCTGGAAGACAACATTCAGGAACTGGCCGAGCTCTGTACAGCCGAAAACGGCAAGACTCTCGGCGAAAGCAAAGCCGGAATCCTCAAGGGGATCGAGGTAGTAGAATACGCCACCAGCCTACCCCAGCTCCTGCCGGGCGGTTATCTCGAGGTCAGCCGGGGCGTAAGCTGCCGGATGGTCCGCGACCCGCTGGGCGTGGCCGCCGGAATCACTCCGTTCAATTTCCCCGTGATGGTTCCGCTGTGGATGATCCCGCTGGCCCTGGGCTGCGGCAACACGCTGGTGCTCAAGCCCAGCGAGATTGTCCCTCTTTCGGCGATCCGTCTGCGCGAACACCTTCTCGAGGCAGGACTTCCCGCCGATGCTTTCCAGCTCGTCCATGGCGCCCGGGAGGTTGTCGAGTCCCTGGCCGACCACCCTGACATTCAGGCGCTGTCGTTCGTGGGCAGCAGCAGGGTGGCCGAGCTGGTTTACAACCGCGGCGGCGCCAACGGCAAACGGGTACTCGCCCTGGGCGGGGCCAAGAACCACCTGGTGCTGCTGCCTGACGCCGACCCCGAGCTGGCCGCGCAGAATATCACCGCCAGCTACACCGGCTGCGCCGGGCAGCGCTGCATGGCCGCCAGCGTGCTGATTGCGGTCGGCGAGGTCCAGCCCATGCTGGACAGGGTGGCCGAGTTGAGCCGTCAGATCGAGCCGGGCGTGACAATGGGCCCGATTATCACTCCCAAAGCGTTGGAACGCATCCGCTCCTATATCGACACTGCCGAAGAGCAGGGCGCGGATGTTGTGGTCGATGGCCGCGCGGCCGGCCAGCCCTCCGGATGCGAGGGCGGCAACTGGATCGGCGCCACCATCCTGGACAATGTCACGCCCGATATGACTGTCGCCTGCGATGAGATTTTCGGCCCCGTGCTCAGCGTTATCCGGGTGGATACGCTGGAACAGGCAATCGAGATCGAGAACGGCAACCCCTACGGCAACGCCGCGGCGGTTTACACCCGGAACGGAGCGCTGGCGAAAGAGTGCGCCGAGCGGTTCGCGGCCTCGATGATCGGAATCAATATCGGCGTGCCTGTCCCGCGCGAGCCGCTCAGTTTCGGCGGCCGCGGCAGCAGCAGGTTCGGCTACGGCGATATCACCGGCGCCGGAGCGGTGGAGTTCTGGACCCAGGCGCGCAAGATCACCGAGCGCTGGGGTGAGCCGCCCGACGGAGGCTGGAAATTTTGAATTTTTTACCACGTGAACCCTTATCTCCCGTACCGCCTCCTGACAACTCTCACCGGCCCCGCGTTCGCGAGCTGGGTCTCGAGATCGGGATTTTCCCGCCTGGAAAGCACAACGCGATCACCGATGTGCCGGGGGTATCGGTCGGCCAGGTGACCCTGTGGCACGGCGATGGCCCGCTGCAACTCGGGGTGGGACCGGTGCGCACCGGGGTGACCGCTGTTATTCCCCACCCCGGCAATACTATCGAGCAGCCGCTGGAAGCCGCGGCGGATGTGTTCAACGGAGTCGGCACCAGTATCGGACTGCACAACGTCCGGGAAGTCGGCCTGCTTGAAACTCCGATCGTGCTGACCAACACGATGAGTGTCGGTACGGCCTACGAGGCGCTCACCCGCTGGTGCGTGGAGCGCTATATCGCCGACCCCGCCTCCCGGGGCTGGATCGCACCGGTGGTTGGCGAAACCTGCGACGCCTGCCTCAACGATATCTACGGCTTCCATGTCCGTCCCGAACATGTACTGGCGGCGCTGGATAACGCTACGGACGGTCCGGTGGCTGAGGGCGTTGTGGGCGCGGGGACAGGAGTGCGCACCTGCGGGTTCAAGGCGGGAATCGGAACCGCCAGCAGGCTGCTGGATTACGAAGGCGCGCAGTTCACTCTCGGGGCGCTGGTGCAGAGTAACTTTCCGGGCTGTCTCGCGGTGGACGGGGTCCCGGTGGGCCGCGAACTGGGCGTGATCGACCCGGAATACAGCGCCGGCAGCGGCGGCAGTATCATGGCCGTTATCGCCACGGACATCCCGCTCGACTCGCGCCAGCTCGGCCGCGTGGCTCGCCGCAGCACACTCGGCATGACCCGCGCCGGCGCCAACGGCAGCCACCGCAGCGGCGATTTCTATATCGCCTTCAGCACCGGTTGCAGGCAAAGAGTCGGCAAGGGCGTGTTCGGCGAAATCCGCCGGATGGCCGACGAGTATTACCTGACCAGGGTATTCCAGGCCGCGGCCGAGGCGGTGGAGGAGGCGATCCTCAACTCGGCGTTCAAGGCGGTAAGCGTTACCGGGCGCGACGGGAACAAGGTGGAGGCGCTGGATCTCGACAGGACACGGGACATTTTACAGAAACACGGCAGACGACTTAAACAGTAGCGGTTTCGGCAATGAAAGCGGAGGAGAGAAGATGTTCGAGACCAGCCTGTTCGCCCCGGACGACACCTGGGTACTGTGGACTTTCCTGGTGGTCTGGGCCACCCTTTCTATCTACTGGGAGCAGCGCTACAAGTGGGCGGCCCGTCTCAGCGGTCCGGTGGTGGCCCTGCTGGGAGGGCTGGTTGCGGCGAACCTGGGACTGATCCCGCTGGTCAGCCCGGTCTACGATACGGTCTGGGACTTTATCGTCCCGCTGTGTATCCCGCTGCTGCTGCTCAAGGCCGACCTCAGAAAAATCTGGCGCGAAACCGGCAGGATGATGGGCCTGTACCACATCAGCGCCCTGGGTACAGTGGCGGGAGCGTTTATCGCCGCGGTGAGCATCGGTTTCCTGATCGACTACCTGCCCGAAATCTGCGGGATCATGACCGCCAGCTATATCGGCGGGGCGATGAATTTCCTCGCCTCGGTGAAATTCTTTAACGCGCCCGAATCGACCACCAACGCGCTGATAGTGGCCGACAACCTGGTGATGGTCGTCCATATCATGGCCATGCTGGCCCTGCCGGGGGTCGTCTGGGCGGTGAAAGCGTTCGGGATGCTTCCCGACGAGGAACTGTACCTGAACGATGGCGTGGACGGCGAAGACGCCACCAGCTACTGGCGGCCCAAGCCGATCTCACTGGTCGATATCGGCCGCAACCTCGCGCTGGCCTTTCTGATAGTCACCGTGGCAACTAAAATCAGCGGGGCGGTGATGGGCACGGAACTGCCGGAAACCCTGCGTAACTTCCTGGGCAACAAGTACCTGCTGTTCACCGCGATCACGGTGGCGTTCGTCTGGTTTTTCCCCGGGTTCTCGGCCAGGCTGGAGGGGACCGAGGAGATGGGCACGTTCGCGATCTACCTGTTTTTCGTGCTGATTGGCATCCCGGCCAGTATCAAGGCGATAATTACCGAAGCCCCGTTCCTGCTCGTGCTGTGCACGATCATGGTGGCGGCCAATGTGGCGGTCACGTTCGGCGTGGTCAAGCTGCTCGGCTTCAAGCTGCCGGAGATGATCCTCTGCTCGATAGCCAACACCGCCGGCCCGATGAACGCCGCGGGGATCGCGATCTCCAGGAAATGGTCCAAGCTGGTCCTGCCCGGTTTCCTGGTCGGCATCTGGGGCTACGTGATCGGTACCTACACCGGCGTGATCACCGGCGAGATTATCCGGGCGATCTTTTAAAGAGTTACACACCCCTGTATCCCCTCTTGTTAGAGGGGAATAAGAGCCAAACGGGCGAACACAAGGTTCGCCCCTTGTATATTAGAGCTATAGTCTACTAAGATAGTAAAAGCGGTAACCGATGGTAGTAATTGGCACTGGCAGCCGGGAGATCGTTCGCCCCTTGTATATTAGAGCTATAGTCTACTAAGATAGTAAAAGCGGTAACCGATGGTAGTAATTGGCACTGGCAGCCGGGAGATCGTTCGCCCCTTGTATATTAGAGCTATAGTCTACTAAGATAGTAAAAGCGGTAACCGATGGTAGTAATTGGCACTGGC
>VRUH01000073.1:0-7601 GCA_019456185.1 Candidatus Glassbacteria bacterium
GGTACAAAACTCCGATCCAGTTTGAACGGCTGAAATATGTGGCTTAACCAGGTGTCCACTTTTCTGTGGCAATACCAATGATCATCCAGGTTTAAATTTGACATATGAGGTTAGAGATGGAATTGTTTCTCACTGTGGAGAGGATTATGTTCAAGAATTAAAGCCCACACCCTATGACGAAAAGCCAATATTGGAGGATATAAGAAATAGAAACAATGCTGAAAATGCGACAACCATGGAAGGTTGTGTTGTAAGAATGGTTGATAAGATTGCTTACATCGGTAGAGATTTGGATGATGCTGTAGAAAACAAGCTTATTAGCATTGAAGACGTCCCGCAAGAAATTTTAAATGAATTAGGATCAAAAAATAGAGATATTGTGAAAACTTTGTTGGAAGACTTGATAAAAGAGAGTAAGAAAGCTGGAGATGCGATACGTCTTTCTAAAGCCAAATTTGACTGTATGAAACAATTGTGGGAATATAGTCTTGGCAATATTTACACTTCAAAAAGGGTGGATAATTTTAGAGATAACGCAACTGCAAAACTAAAATCTGTGTTTTCTCAATTTTGTGATGACTTGAAATCTACAGATAGATTGCAAGAGAATACTGATGCCCTTCCCAAATCACCAGTCTATGAGCATTTGAAGAAATTCATCGTGGATATTGGCTATGATTCTGCCATGACAGATGAAGAAATAGTATTTGATTTTGTTTGTGGAATGACAGATAATTATGTGGAGATTTGCTTAAATTCTATTGTAAGAATATAACTGGTTATTGGCAAAAAAAGCCCCTGCTCTCAGAAGAGAGCTGGGGCTTTTTTTAGAGCTGCGAAAATCCCGTGGGCCGCAGGATGATGTCGGAGATATTGCTCACCGTGTCCTTGTATTCCTCTTTGGCCTTGAGCTCGTTCCAGCCGTCGGATTCGACGAACACTTTCCAGCTCGCGTCGCGGGCGGCCATGTCGTCGTGGCAGAGCATGTAGACCAGGTTGGGCATCTGCTGCCCGGCCATGGTTTCGCCGAAAAAGACCGGGTTGAGTCCCGTGTCGCGGAAAAGCTGGATTTCGCCGCCCGCGTTGAACATCTCGATTTTCTTGATCGCCGCGGTCACGCTGTGGCTCTCGTAGATCCGCAGCTCGAAAATCCGGCCCTTGCCCGCTTTTTTCTGCGGGGGGATTTCGACAGTGGGCATGCCCTTGAATGCCTGCATCAGGGTGGTTTCCACGCGGATATACGCCGGGTCGGACAGCGGCGCGTTGAGCACCTCGGCGCCATCGGCCATGAACTGCTCATCCGCGGCCAGGCGGTACTTGGCGGTGGACCAGGCTTCCAGCGAGGGATAAGGCACCAGGACGTACAGCGCGGCGGCCGGCGTGTTCTGGCCGTACTGGACCGTGAATGCGCCCACCGGCGAAACGCCGATGCGGTTCAGCGCTGGCACCGCGGCGTTGGCCATGAACTGCACGAACTGCTCTTTTTTTCTGCCGGGCATCAGCAAATACTTGCGCAGCTCCAGGTACTGACGGGCGTCGCCGCCCTTGCTCCCGCTGCCCTGGGCGCAGGCCGCCAGGGGCGCCGCCGCTACCGCCGCGGCCGATATCAGCATTTCACGTCTTTTCATCGCGCGTTCTCCTGTTGGGGAAGGTGAAAAAAATAGTCAATCGTCAGTTGCCGGGTCCCAGAAACCGCTCCAGCCACCGCAAGGACAGCGTGACCGCCTCCGGCGTGGGCGTGTGCCCGGTACGGTGGTTGAAATAGCCGATATATTCCGGGTGGCCGTAGAGGGCGTACACCTTGCGGGCCTCGTTGATGAAATGCCAGCTGCTGTCGTTGTCCGCGCTCTCGCCGCCGATCAGCAGGAACGGCCGCGGTGCGATCAGGCCCAGCAGTTCGTGGTGGTCGACAGCGGGGTCGCGCTCGCGGATGGAGCCGTCGAGGTACCAGTAGTCCTCGTAGTTGGAGAACTCGATCCCGATTCCGTGCTCGCTGCCGACAATCGCCGTGATCCTGGGCTCGAACGCCGCGGCGTACATCGACATTTTCCCGCCCAGCGAATGACCGATAATACCAATATTGCGGCGATCTACCTCGGGTCGGGTATAGAGCCAGTCCAGCAGCGCGCGGACGTCGGAGACCCACTTGCCCAGGCCCGACAGCCCCGGATGGCGGCGGTTGAGTTCGGCCACCGCTTCGGCGTAGCCCACCGAGTAGCCCTCGCCGAACCAGCGGACCGCGCAGGCGATATAGCCGCTGCGGACCGCCAGGTGGGCGAACGAGCGAACGCTGGGTGGCATGAAACTTTTTCCGCCCATGTTCTGGGCCGCCGGAGTATCGACATCGTAGTAGGGGACAATCACCACGGGGGCTGGTTTGTTCAGGGGACGGCGGGGCAGCATCAGGTAGATTTTCTCCCAGTAGTCAGGCTCCACCCGGAGGTACATCAGCCGGCCGGAGTAGGCGTCCTCGTCGTACTCGCGGATCAGCCTCGCCTGCGGCGGTCCCTCGATGCGGGGAGCGTGCTGCATGCCCAGCAACTTTTCCCAGCGCTCCAGCACGACCCGCCTGCGCTGCTCCCAGCCCCCGGCCGTGGCTATCCTGCCAGCCTGCGCGGGCTCCAGCAGCCTGCTCAGCGTTCCCGTGGAGCTTTCGTACCCTGCGGGACGGCGGTTGTACGGCTCGAACCAGGCGGGATCAGCGTAGTCGTGGGAGAACATTACCCCACTGGAGCGGCAGAGACGGATACCCAGGTAGCGGCTTTTGTACCCGGGCCGCACAGCCGAGTTGTAGCCCCGCGCCCAGCTTCCCGAATGGCTGAAAAAACTCCCGCCGCGCACCACTTTCTCCGCGCTGAACCGCGGTCCCGCCGGGTTATGCAGCGGCATCGGGTTGTCGGAGAGAGGATTGTTGTTGTCGGTGCACCATTCGCGGACGTTGCCCAGCAGATTGAAAGCGCCGTAGGTGTTGGGCTGGTAGGTGCCAACCGGCACGGTGGTTTTCTCCCGCATCTCCCGGTGCAGCACTTCCAGGCTCTCGTCGTTGGCCGAGCCCAGGTTGGCCCGTCCGGAGGCGTCGCCCCCCTCGAACACGCTGTCCCGGCCGAAAGCGGTCAGCCACTCGGCCTCGGTAGGCAGGCGCCAGCCGTTGGCCGAGAGGTCGCAGTCGCCGGAATCGAGGTTATAGCAAGGTTCCAGGCCGTCGCGCTCACTCTTGAGGTTGCAGAAGCGGATCGTCTCCCACCAGTTCACGTTTTCCACCGGCAAGTTTTCGCCGCGGTGGACCGAGGGGTTGTAGCCGGCCACCTCCTCGAACTGGCGCTGGCTGAGCTCGGTGGCCGAGATCAGGAACCCGTCGATTGAGACCTCGAGGTCCACCCCGGTAACGTCATCGGTAACCATCCACGCCTGCGGGGGGAATTCGATCAGCTCGATTGCACAGAGGGCGGGTCTGGAGGCAAGGATGAGAGCGAACATCAGCGAAGCCAGGAGTTGAGCGGGCATGAGCGGCTCCCGGAGATTGGTAATTTGACAGAAGGGGCAGGGGAATTCCGTGTAAGCGCACGTTAGTATAATTCGAGAGATTAAGCAACATTACCGGACCGGGCAAACCAGCCCCGTGTCTTCAGGCAGAACCGCACCAGCATCAGCATCACCGGCACCTCGATCAGCACGCCCACAACGGTCGCCAGGGCTGCCCCCGAGGACAGCCCGAAAACAATCGCCGCCGTGGCGATTGCCACCTCGAAATGGTTCGACGCGCCGATTATCGCCGAGGGCGCCGCGTCCTCGTAGCTTAGTTTCAGCACTCTGGCCAGAACGTAGCTCAGCCCGAAAATGACCGTGGTCTGCACTAACAGCGGCACGGCGATCCAGAGAATTGTCAGCGGGTTGGCCAGGATCACCTCGCCCTTGAGCGAAAACAGGAGGACCAGGGTGATCAGCAGCGCGCTGATCGTCACCGGCGTCAGCACGTGCAGGAATTTATCGCGGAACCACTGTTCGCCCTTCAGGGAGATAATCCAGCGGCGCGAAAGGTAGCCGGCCCCCAGCGGCAGGGCCACGTAAACCCCTATCGAAAGCAGCAGCGCCTGCCAGGGTACGGGCAGACGGCCCACGCCGAGCAGAAATCCTCCCAGCGGCCCGTAAAGCAGCAGCATGGTCAGCGAGTTGATCGCCACCATCACCAGCGTATGGCCGTCGTTGCCGCGGGCCAGGTGGTTCCACACCAGCACCATCGCCGTGCAGGGAGCGATCCCCAGCAGGATGCAGCCGGCCAGGTAGCTGCGCCACAGCGGGACCTCAAGCATCCGTATGCCCCCGTGCAGCACTACCTTGCCCGCGCCGAGCGTATCACCCGGCTGAAGATCCGCGCCCAGGGGCAGCTTGACCAGGTCGGTCTGTTCCGGGCCGATAAAACCCAGGAACACGCCGCCGAGGAAAAAGACGCTGATCGCGTACATCGTGAACGGCTTGACCGCCCAGTTGACGAACAGTGTCAGTCCGACCGGCCGGGCGTTACGTCCGGCGCGGACCACCTCGGCGAAATCGATCTTGACCATGATCGGGTACATCATGAAGAACAGGCAGATCGCGATCGGAATACTGACCACCGGCGCGCCGTTGACACTCAGCGCCATCCCGTCCAGCCGGATGGCCAGAGCCGGGGCTAACTTGCCGAGGGCTATTCCCGCCACGATACAGAGCGCGATCCACAGCGACAAATAGCGCTCGAACATGCTCAGGCCGCGCGGGTCTCTGGTTATGCATGCTTCGGAGGCCATCAGTCTTACTTCCTTCTAATGTGGTGTCCTGGAAGTATATGTAATAACTCGAACTCTGGTAATGGTTCGATCAACTCAAGCACAAATCCCCCCTGGCCCCCCTTTCGTAAAGGGGGATCGAGGGGGATTTATAATCCGCATTTTTTTGTACATTATTTGCAGGACACCACACTAGTGCCTGACCGCGCGGATATAAAGCGAGGTTATCAGCTCGGAGAGCTTAATGTCTTCGGGCAGCTCCTCGAGAATTTTCTGGTACATCGGGTCCTGGAACTTGGTGGCGCTCTCGGCGTAGCTCGGGTCGCCTTTGAGCTCTATTTTAGTGAACCCGGCGTGCTGGAGCATCTTTCGCGTATCCTCGACCTGCACCGCCCCGGCGATACAGCCGGTGAGCGCCGCCACCGATTCGGCCACGTTTTTCGGCAGGGGTTGCAGCAGGGCGATATCGCTGACCGCCACCCGTGCGCCGGGGCGCAGTATCCGGGCTACCTCGTTCCAGACCTGCTGCTTGTCCGGGCTGAGGTTGATCACGCAGTTTGACAGCACCACGTCCACCGTGGCGCTCTCGACCGGCAGGTGTTCGATTTCGCCCAGCCTGAATTCGACGTTGTCCAGTCCGGTGCGGCCGGTGAACTCCGCCTGGTTGCGCCGGGCCTTCTCGATCATCGCCGGTGTCATGTCCACCCCGATCGCCCTGCCTGATTCGCCGACCTTCCGGGCGGCCAGGAATACGTCCAGCCCGCCGCCGCTGCCCAGGTCGACCACGACCTCGCCCGGTTGGAGTTCGGCGATAGCGGTGGGGTTGCCGCAGGAAAGGCCCATTTCCGCTCCCTGGGGCAGGGTCGCCAGCTCAGCGTCGGAATAGCCGACACTTTTCGCCACCTGGCCTGAGCTGTCCCCGCCGCAGCACGAATTGACCGGCCCGCAACATCCACTCTGTTCAACCGCGATCCGGCTGTAGGCCTCGCGGACTGTTTCCCTTACTGATGTTTCGTTTCCGGATAATCTCTGATTGCTCATTGTTTCCTCCGTTTTGTCGTCGGCGTCTTTGCGCCCGGTAGTATCAAGTCAATTCCAATCTGCGGACGAAATCCCTGATTTCATCCCGTACTCTTCGGTAGTGGACCAGTTCCTCCTCCTCGCTTTGGGCCTCACGGGCCAGACTGGGCGGGTCATCGAAACTCCTGTGAATCGTCCTCGTCCGGCCCGGAAATATGGGACAACTTTCGCGGGCATAGTCGCAGACCGTCACCACCAGGTCCAGTTCGATATCGGACAGCTCGGCCAGGACTTTACTCCGCTGGCCGGAGATATCCACGCCCGCCTCGGCCATCGCCTTGACAGCCAGGGGATTCAGCCCGTGCTTTTCCACGCCCGCCGAGTACGGCTCCAAATCATCCCCCCGCAACTGGCGGGCCCAGCCCTCGGCCATTTGACTGCGGCATGAGTTTCCCGTGCAGAGAAACAGGACGGCGGGTTTTTCGCTCATTGTGTGTTTACTCCGCAGGTCGAGTGTTCCAGGCGCTGGAGGTCATCAGCCAATCCCGGTGTCGATTCGGCCAGTGTGCGCAGCAGCGCGCCGGCCTCCCCGACCAGCCGGTTCCCGGTTTCGTTGAGGCTGTAGTGCATCCAGGTCCCCTCGCGGCGGGCCTTAACCAGCCCGGCGGCTCTCAGCACGCCCAGGTGACGGCTGGCCTTGTAGTCGGGCTCCTCCAGCGCGGCGGCCAGGTGGCAGACACAGCACTCGCCTCTCGCGGCCAGCATGACCGCCAGCCTGAGACGGGTGGGTTCTCCCAGGGCCTTGAACATTTCAGCGATATTGTTCGGCACATCGGCTCCCGAATAAGATTATCTGGATATATGCGCAGATACGCATATATAACGCAGGCACGACTTCCTGTCAAGATAAAGAGCTGGTTTTTTTCAGGAGTCAGTCGACAGGAAAGCTGTCAGTGCGTGCCAGCCTGCGTTCGGCCAGCCAGGCATAGAGCACGGGCACCATGAACAGGCTGAGGATCACGAACAGCATCCCGCCCACCGAGGGGATCGCCATCGGGACCATGATATCGCTGCCGCGGCCGGTGGAGGTAAGCACGGGGATCAGGGCCAGGATAGTAGTAGCGGTGGTCATCATGCAGGGTCTGAGCCTGCGTTTGCTGGCCTTGAGCGTGGCTTGCCGGATTTCCGCCACGGTCGTCGGGTTATCCCGCTCGAACACCTGGGTCAGGTAAGTGCCGACAATCACGCCGTTGTCGCTGGCGATGCCGAACAGGGCCAGGAACCCGACCCAGACGGCCACGCTGAGGTTAATCGGCCCGACCTGGAACAGCTCGCGCATCCCGGTTCCGAACAGGCTGAAATCGAGGAACCAGCTTTGCCCATACAGCCAGAGCAGGATGAACCCGCCGGCCCAGGCCAGGATGATTCCGCTGAACACCAGCCCGGTGGTTGACACGCTGTTGAACTGCATGAACAGGATCAGGAAGATAATCAGCATCGCCAGGGGCAGGACCACCATCAGGGTTTTCTGGCTGCGGATCTGGTTCTCGTAGCTGCCGGCAAACGAGTAGCTCACACCTGTGGGCAGCTTTAGCGAGCCGTTATCGATCTTATCGCGCAGGTAGCGCTGGGCCTGCTCAACCACATCCACCTCTGCCGTACCAACCACCCGGTCAAAAGTCACGTAAGCCACCAGGAACGTGTCTTCACTCTTGATCACCTGCGGCCCGCGCACGTACTCGATATCCGCAAGCTGGTCCAGCGGGATTTGCGACCCGTCGGGGGCTGGAATCAGGATTTTGTGGAGGGATTCGATAT
>VRUH01000073.1:7611-15747 GCA_019456185.1 Candidatus Glassbacteria bacterium
GGATAGCGCTCACGGCCTTCTACCGTGGTGGTCACCGGCATGCCGCCTACAGCGCTCATTAACGCCTGCTGAACCTGCATAATCATCAAACCGTGGCGGGCGATCTTCTCCCGGTCGATCCTGATCTCCAGGTATGGTTTGCCCACCACCCTGTCTGCATTAACAGTCGCCGGCTTGATACTTGGGATTTCTTTCAACGCGGCCTCGATTGCCAGGGCCGCCTGCTCGATACTCTCCAGGTCCGGTCCGCGCACCTTGACTCCCATCGGCGCTCTCATCCCGCTCTGCAGCATCACGATCCGGGCCTCTATCGGCTGCAGCCTGGGAGCGCTGGTAGTGCCCGGCAGGCGGGCTGCTGCCACGATGTTGTCCCAGATGTCGTCCGGGCTGGAGATTCCGGGCCAGGAGTCACGTCCCGGGTTAAGGGCCGGATCGAGAGCAGGCCGCCACATACGAAAGGGTGCTCCGCCGGGATCAGGCACGAGCTGCCCCGCGCTGTCGCGAAGGAACACGCCGCGCACGGTGTAGAACTCGCCATCGTCTGCGGCGACCGGATCGCCGTCGGGGTTGTGGAACAGCCCGGTACTGTCGGAATCGAAAGCGAAAGTGAGCCGGCGGCCGTTCTCGTCGCTCATGTACTGCGGGTGGTAGTTGATCACGGTCTCAATCATCGAGATCGGCGCCGGGTCGAGCGGGCTGTCCGCCCGGCCGATCTTGCCCACCACTCCGCTGACCTCTGGGATCGAGGAGATACGCATGTCCTGCTTGCTCAGCACGTCGTAAGCCTCGCCGATCGAGGCGTGGGGCATGGTGGTGGGCATCAGCAGGAAACTGCCCTCATCGAGCGAGGGCATGAACTCACGCCCTAAACCCGGAAACTTGTGATTCAGGTAGGCGTACGGAGCCGAGCGCTGCAGCGGCTCGGGCAGCCAGCCGAAAAAGCGGTCGAAACCGAGCCAGACCCACCCGCCGACAAGCACCACCGCCAGCGGAATAAGCATGAACAAACCCTTGTGGGCCAGGCACCATTGCAGCCAGCCGCTGTAAAACAGCTGGAAGATGGAAACCAGCGCCAGCAGGCCCCCGATTATCATCGCAACGAACACCACGTTTAACATGGTGCCTTTTTCCGGTCCCAGCGGCAGCCAGTGCCCGGCCAGCAGGAAAGTAACAATCAGCACCAGTCCTCCGTTGCCGACAAGCCAGGCCCAACGCCGGAACTCCTGCGGAATGCGATCCTCGAACAGCCGGTAGGCGCCGAAGCCGATCAGCAGCAGGCCGATCCAGGCGTTGAGCCAGATTGCAGCGGCTACGCCCGCGGCAACCAACAGCCAGGGAGTCAACTTGACACGTGAGCCGAGGTTCCGGCTCCGTCTCCAGAGCAGGTGCGCCAACGGCGGGATCACGGTCAGGGCGATAATAACCGAGGCGATCAGGGCGAAAGTTTTGGTATAGGCCAGCGGTTTGAACAGCTTGCCCTCGGCCCCGGTCATCGCGAATACCGGCAGGAAACTGACCACGGTGGTGGCGACAGCGGTGGACACCGCCCCGCCCACTTCGGTGGCAGCGCGGTAGATAACCTCCAGCCTGCTTTCGTCCGGGTGGGCCTCATCCAGGTGACGGAGGATATTTTCGCAGATCACGATCCCCATATCGACCATCGTGCCGATAGCGATCGCGATCCCCGAGAGGGCCACGATATTGGCGTCGACCCCGAAATAACGCATGGCGATAAAGCAGGCCAGCACGGCCAGGGGCAGCAGTCCGCTGATCAGGAACGAGCTGCGGATATTGAGCACCAGCACCAGGATCACGATGATGCTGACCATTATCTCCTCGGAAAGCGACCGATTCAGCGTGCCGAGGGTTTCGTAGATCAGCCCCGTACGGTCGTAGAAAGGGACAATCGTGAGCTTGCTGGTGCGCCCGTCGGGCAGCACTTTGGACGGCAGCGAGGGGGCGATTTCCGCGATCATATCCTTGACGTTCTGGATCGCGGCCAGCGGGTTCTGTCCGTAGCGGACCACCACCACACCGCCCACTACTTCCGTGCCCTCCTTGTCCAGCACTCCCCGCCGGGTGGCGGGCCCCAGGCTGACATTGGCGATATCGGCCAGGCGGATCGGCACGTTGTCCACCACCTTGACCACCGCCTGGCGCAGGTCCTCGACCTGTTTGATAAACCCGATGCCGCGGACGATATACTCGACCTTGTTGATCTCGATAGTCTTGGCGCCCACATCGAGGTTGGACATCTTCACCGCCCGCACGACGTCAGCCAGGGCAACGCCCTTTTTCAGCATGGCGTCCGGGTCGACATCGACCTGGTATTCCTTGACGAACCCGCCGATCGAGGCCACCTCGCTGACGCCCTCGGCGCTCATCAGCGAGTAGCGCACTTGCCAGTCCTGGATACTGCGGAGTTCCTGGAGGTCCCAGCCGCCGGCGGGGCGGCCCTGCTTGTCACGGCCCTCGAGCGTATACCAGTAGACCTGGCCCAGCGCGGTGGCGTCGGGGCCCAGCGCGGGCTGGACATCGGCAGGCAGCGAACCGGCTGGCAGGCTGTTGAGTTTTTCCAGCACGCGCGAGCGGGACCAGTAGAACTCGGCGTCCTCGTTGAAGATGACGTAGATCGTGGAAAAGCCGAACATCGAGTAACTGCGGACAGTCCTGACCGAGGGGATACCCAGCAGGGCCACGGTCAAGGGGTAGGTGATCTGGTCCTCAACATCCTGCGGCGAGCGTCCGGTCCAGTCGGTAAACACGATCTGCTGGTTCTCGCCGATATCGGGGATAGCGTCCACGGGCACCGGGTCGCGGGGCAGAAATCCGCCGAGGTCCCAGGCGAAAGGGGCGGTCATCATACCCCCGACCACCACCAGGATTACCAGCAGGAAGGTGAACATCTTTTTTTCCAGGAACATCCGGATGAGCTTGTCGAGCAGGGATGGCTGGTCGACGTTGAACTGCTTCCCGTTACTCATCGTCGCTCAATTTCCCTTCCCGTCAGCTATGAACAATGTGTTCACCCTGTCCATGCAGCCCGGCATCATCGAGCCGTAATAGGGGTTCCTGGTCTCGGAGTCGTTCTGCAGCCACTCTGCGCCGCGGTTGTCGAACGCCATCGGGCAGTGAAACAGCACCAGCGGCTGGTCACCGTGCCCGCCGAAGTTTTTTACGGTGGCGACCATTGTGCTGCTGAGACGTTCAAACGCTTCCCGCGCGCTGGCGATATTGCCGGCGGCGGAGATGCCCTCAGCCGCGTTTTTAAGATTTTTGTGATAGCCCATCCAGGCCATGTGCTGGTCGGCCGAGAGCACGGACATTTTCACTTGCGCAAGTGCTTTCGTGAAAGAATCCGCCTCCTGGACTGCTTGCTCGTAAAGGTCGGCAGCCAGGGCCTCATGCACGGCGAAATAGGCGCTGTAGAGCGCGGCCAGGCCGTCGGTGAACTGCTCCGGTAATTTTGCCGTGTCGATCTCCGGTGCTGCTTCAACCATTGATGCGCCTTCCCGCCCTTCCATTCCGCGGCTTGTCATTGCCGAGTGATCGTGCATCCCACTGCCGGCGCCTCCTCCCTCGGGACTCATCATGCTGAGCCCGGCGGCTATCTGCACGGCCGCGTCGATCTTGAACGCACCGTTGGTCACCACTTCCTCTCCCTCGCTCAATCCCTCGCGGATGATAAAGTAATCCCCCGCCCGCGGCCCCAGCACCACTTCCCGGCCCTCGAATAACCCGTCATCACCCGGCACTCTGACATAGACCACGGCTCGTTTACCGGTAATCAGCGGCGCGGTGGCCGGGACCATCAGCGGGTTCCCGGCCGACGGGTCGGCTCGTGATTCCACGATTGCCGAGGCCAGCATTTCCGGTTTCAGTCTGCCGTCATGATTAAGAGTTACCACGCGGACATCTACGGTGCGGCTTTTAGGGTCCAGCATCGGATCGATAAAACTGATCGTACCGCTGAATTTCTCGCCGGGGAACGCCGGAGTGGTGAAAGATACTTCCTGGCCCACCTTCAGCCAGGGAAGATCCGACTCGTAGGCGTCGAACTCCACCCAGACCGTACTCAAGTCACTGACCTTGTACAAGGAGGTTCCGGTCTTGACGTACATCCCGATCATCGCGTTCTTCTCAACCACTGTGCCGCCAATCGGGGCGTAGATATTCAGGTTCGTTGTTGGTTCACCACGTTCCACAACAGCTTCGATCTGCTCCTCAGTCAGTCCGTAGAGTTCCAGCTTGCGACGGGCCGCCGTCACGGTAGTCTCAGCAGTTCGGCGAATGGAGGCCAGCGCGCTGTTGCGGAACTGCTCCTGGCCTTTGATAGCCTGCAGCAGTTCCTCCTGAGCGCTATATAATTCAGGACTGTAAAGCTCGGCCACCGGTTGACCCTTGCGCACCCGCATCCCGGTGTAGTCCACATACAGCCTGTCGATCCGGCCGCCGGCCCAGGCCGTGATATGGAACACCCGGGTCTCGTCATAGCTCACCCGGCCGGGCATGCGGATAGAGTGTGTAGCCCGCCGCCGCTCGACCTTCGCAGTCTGCACCTCGGCCAACTCGCGCGCTGTTGCGCCTAACTTGATCTGGCGAGGGCCGAGGCCTTCAGCGCCGCCGTCCGCGACGGGGATCAGGTCCATTCCGCAGATCGGGCATTTGCCCGGCTCGGGCTGGCGGACCTGGGGATGCATCGCACAGGTCCAGACAGCTGCCTGCTGCTGCCCGGCTTCCGCCGGAGCCTGCGAGGCGGCGTGGTCGTGGGCCGTCTCGCCCCCGCCTCCCCGGAGCAGGAATCCCAGCAGGAATACCGCTACCAGCAAGGCCCACAACGGGACCTTGCCGAAAATATCTCTGATTTTTCCGGGCAGTCCGTTATTCATTATCATCTACTCGCTTTTTTTGACTTGTTCAAATTCGATTCCCTTGGCTTCCATCTTCTTAATGTACTTGGCCGGAACTATCTCGAACTTCGGCCTGCACATCGGGCAGCAGAAATAAACCTTCTTCCCGTCATGTACCGAATAGAGCAGCTTGTCGATGTCGCCGCCCATCACCGGGCACTCGGTCTGCATCTTGGAGACTGTCTCCAGCTTGACACCCTGGGCCTCGAGCTTGGAGATAATTTTCGCCGGGTCTTTTTCAAACGCGGCTTTGCAGTCCGCGCAGCAGAAATAAACCCGCTTGCCGTCATGGTCGGCGTAGATTTCCTTGTCGATCTGCTTGCTCGATAGCGGGCAGGCGGTCTGGGTTTTGGCATCAACCTTTGCGTGGCTGCCGTCTCCCTCGGAGTGGTTTCCGTGCCCCTCGTGCTGAGCGAATATCGCCGGCGTAATCGCCAGCATGGCCATGATCATCGTGGTGGTCAATATGCGGGTAATCATCTTCTGTCTCCTTCCTCCCGTCAGGGAGAAGTTTACTGAGATTAATGGCGGCGGAATGTCAGTTGCCGCCCTCGGGATGGGCCTGAGCGGCCCGGTCAATGTTCAGTGTTTCGCCTGTGAGGGCTTCAATCTCGGCCACGGATTTTGCCAGTGCGGCCAGTGAGCGCTCCAGTTCGAGCTGGAAGTCCAACAGAGTGCGCTGAGCATCGAGCACGTCCAGCGCATCGGCTTTTCCCGCAGATAGTGCGGTGATCGCCGCCTCCAGGGACTGTTCGGCTTTCGGTACCAGCGTGGAGCCGTAAAGGTCAACCTTGCGGTCCGCGTCATCCAAGTCCACCACTGCTTGCTTAAGCCGTGCGCTCAGCATGTTGGTCATGTCCATTTCCTGCTGCCTGAGCGCGCCAAGCCTGCTGGCGGCCTGTTTTTCGGCCGCCTCGTACTTGCCGAAAGAAAGCGGGAGGTTGATACTGACACTGGCTATCAGCGGGTCTCTGCCGTTGTCGGCAATGTTGGGCATTTCGCTTTCGTCGGTCTGGATATAATCCAAGCCCACCATCACGTCCGGCCAGCGCTGCTTGCCCGCCAGCCGTACCCCGTCCTCGGCCGAACCTTGCAATTCACGCAGGCGGGCCAGCTCCGGATTGCGTTCCACCAGGAGCTGCTCCAGCTCGGCAGGAGATTGCACAACAGCGGTGGTATCTATCGCAGCAGGAAAAGGCAGCGGCAGGCCGGTGTCACGGCCCAGCAGGGCGTTGAACGCCGCAGCATGGCTCGTGGCGAGGTCCTCCAAGGTGGCGATCCCATCCTCCAGCTTGCCCATCTCCACCTGCACCTTGATCAACTGACTGAATCCGCCCGAGCCGGTGCTGTAGCGGTTGCTTGCAATCTCTTCGGTCTGCTCCAGCAGAGCCAGGTTGCTTTGGGTAATCTCGATCCGCCTGCCGAGGAACCAGTAATCGTAGTAAGCCACCCTGACCTTGCGGTAGAGTTCCACCCGGTCGGCCTCGAACTTTCGCCCTGCTGCCCGCGCGGCCTTGGCAGCCTTGCTCTCGGCCAGGCTCAATTTGCCGAACCAGGGGAATGCCTGGCTCAACCCGAAGCGCTGGACCTGCGGCCCCACGCGCGTTTCGACCTGGCGCAGGAAGTAACCGTAGCCCAGCCGGGGATTAGGCAGAGCACCGGCTTGAGGTGCCTGCTGCACCGCAGCTTCCCAGCGGTGGTAAGACGCCTTGAGTGCGGGGTTGGCTGCCAGGGCATAAAGCAGGTAGTCATCAAGGGTGGAGCTTTCGGTCAGCTCGGGAGCCTGGAATTTACCAGGATCGCTAAGATGATCCAAGGACGCGCTTTCGGCTGATATACCTTGCCGGGCGATAGAGCACAAAAATATGGTTGTGATTAGCAGAAAAGATCTCAATTTGATTCACCATCAAACTTAATGGAACTGAAAAAATTGATCTCAGGCGGCCTATCGTCTAATCACCGCCGCAACGTTCGGTGGTTAGGTGACAGGAGGCCCGGATAATATTCCGCCTTTTTCAAAGTGGAATCAAAGGCAGATAACAGCTTGGCAGGCATTAAGTTAAAATCCCCATGATTTCAGTCGTGTTAATGTACATAACCAGCTAAGCTCACAAGGTTTACTCAAACGTCCATTTTTTTTCGGCCACTGTTGCCAGCCGCCGGAGGCATAGCTGAGCGTGATCTCGCTGTAATTGAGCTAGCGGCCGCCGTCGCCGGGACCGCGGATATCGCTCGCTTCCAGCACGAAGCCGTAGAACGGCAGGCCCAGGAGCGGTAACATAACGGTACTCGCGGTCAAAGGTGGATAGTTGGAGATTGCTCTAACTTAACCTGAAACCTTCGACATGCGCAAAGAAACATTTGGCGGAGAGTTTACCGCGCTTGCCCACCGTCAACGTCAACACCCGAGTAAAATGCGGGTGACTACTCGTAGGTGTATTTCACCAGCCAGGGGTCGTCGGTGGCTTCCTGCCAGGCTTTCAGCCTGCCGCGCAGTTCAGTCAGCGCGGCGCGGCGGGCCGGGTCGCCGGCCAGGTTGACAACCTCGTCGGGGTCGTTCTCCAGATCGTATAGTTCCTCGCGCTTGCGGTAGATGTACGCATCCACGGAGCGGACCCCGAGCATCGGCTCCTGGCGGGTCAGGATTGCCTGCCAGGTGTCGGAGTAGAACAGGTCGCTGGCGAACGGGAAATCGAGCTTGTGGGCGAGGTTCAGGATATACTTGTACTTCCGGGTACGGATCGAGCGCATCGGGTAGTACATCTGGATCTCGTGGAACGTGTGGCTGCAGAAAATCTCGTCCCAGCCCGCGGGGTTTCGCTCGCCGATAACCGGCAGGAAACTGCGGCCGGGCAACTCGTAGTCCGGCCCCCTGGCGCCGGTCCAGTCCAGGATAGTCGGCACCAGGTCGGTAAAACTGACCATCGCGTCGCAGACCGAGCCTCCCGGGAGGCCCAGCGACGGGCAGCGGACCAGCATCGGCATCAGGATCCCTGGGTCGTAGATCGTGGTCTTGGCCCCCGGCATGGCGATCCCGTTGTCCGAGATATAGATCACCAGCGTATCCCCGGCCTGACCGCTTTTTTCCAGCTCCTCCAGCAGGAACCCGATACCCTGGTCCAGCCAGCTGACAGACAGGTAATACTGGGCCAGTTCGCCGCGGCACTCGGGGCTGTCGGGCAGGAACGGCGGGACGACCACCTCGGCAGGGTCGTAAGTCACCTCG
>VRUH01000074.1 GCA_019456185.1 Candidatus Glassbacteria bacterium
CAGGAAGCAGTCGTTGCCCACTCTGGTGGCCGCGCCCTCGGTGGTGGCGCGGTTGAGCGTGGCGAACTCGCGGATCATCGTGCGGTCGCCGATCACCAGGTAGGTGGTCTGTCCGTGGAATTTCAGGTCCTGGCTGTCGGTGCCAAGCGAGGCGCCTTTCCAGACCTGGCAGTCCTTGCCGATTGTCGTGTTCTTGTAGATATAGACATTCGGCCCGATCCTGGTGCCGGCCGCGATCTTGACGCCGGGACCGATAATGCTGTACGGGCCTACCTCGACATCCGACGCCAGTTCGGCCCCGGAGTCGATAATGGCGGTCGAGTGAATAGCCAACTTTCTTAATTCCTTTCCGATCACAAACCCCGCTGGTCCTGCAAGGGGTCTCGCTCCACCACCATCGCCGTCAACTCCGCCTCCGCCACCAGTTCATCCTCCACGTAACAGCAACCCTTCATCTTGCAGATCGAGTGCCTGTACTTGATCATTTCCACCTCCAGCCTGAGCTGATCGCCGGGGAACACTGGCTTGCGGAACTTGATCTTGTCCAGGCTCATGAAATACATCACCTTGGTTTCGGGATTCGGCACGCTGTTCATCAGCAGCATCCCGCCCGCCTGGCCCATCGCCTCGACAATCAAAACGCCGGGCATGATCGGGTGGCCGGGGAAATGACCCTGGAAGAACGGCTCGTTGATCGAGACGTTTTTGATCCCCACAACCCGCTTCTCGGCCTCGAACTCCAGAATCCGGTCGACCATCAGGAACGGATAGCGGTGCGGGATCTTGTCCATGATGTCGTTGATTCCCATCAGCGGCTTAACCGCTGGTGCGCCGACGTAATCGGCCAAATCATCCTGCAAGGGAACCCTGACGTGACCGCCGTTATTGTCCAGGTGATCGCGGATCTTTCGCACCAGATTGACGTTGGAGGGGTGGCCGCTCTTGAAACTGATGATATGGGCTCGCATCGGCATGCCGAGCAACTGGATATCGCCCAGCAGGTCGAGAATCTTGTGCCGGACAGGCTCCTTTGGGCTGCGCAGCGGACCGGGATTGAGAATCCGGTCCTCATCGAACACAACCGCGTTTTCCAGGCTCCCGCCCTTGATCAGGCCCCGGTTCTTCAGCTCCTCGACCTCGTTGAGGAAGCTGTAAGTGCGGGCCTCGGCGATCATGTTGCGAAAGTTTTCTCCGGTAATATCGAGGCTTTCGAACTGACAGCCCACCAGCGGGTTGTTGTATTCGATATGGAAGCTGATTTTGAGCTTGTCGTTGGGCAGGACCAGGAAATGAACGCCGTTTTCCTCGTAGCTCAGCGGCTCGGTGAGCACTGCTTCCCTGCGCTCCGCACTCTGCTGAACCAGCCCGGCTTCGTCGATTCCCTTCACGAACGGCAGGGAACTGCCGTCCAGGGCGGGAATTTCGTTGCCCTCGATTTCCACGAGCACGTTATCGACCCCGGTGCCGGCAAGGGCCGCCAGCAGATGCTCGACCGTGTGTATCCTGACCCGGTCCTTGCCGATAGTGGTCCCGCGCTGGACACTTTCCACGCAGTCGACAATCGCCGGGATGCGGGTTCGCTCGGGCAGGTCGATTCTTTCAAAAATGACGCCGGTATTTTCTTCGGCCGGTTTCAGCGTAATTTTCGTTTGCTCACCGGTATGCAAACCAATGCCCGAAAAACTTACCGGACGGGCGATGGTATTCTGTTTCATCTCTTCTCCAAAGTATTCGTTCCCATCCTCCGCTACTCCACCCACGGGACAGCCAGGGACGTTACCGATTATCTTCAAGTTTCTTGACCCGCTCGAGCAGTTCCTTGAACTGCTTTAACAACTTCGGGACCCGGCTGAGTGAAGCCTGCACCCGCAGGGACTCGGCATGCGGCCGCGCGGGATAGCCGGAAATTTCTGAAGCTTCCGGAGCGGACTTGGTTACTCCGGCCTGAGCGCCGATCTTGACCCGGTCGCCGATCGTGAGGTGCCCGCCGATACCCGCCTGGCCGGCCATGATCACGCTGCTGCCGATCTTGGTCGAGCCGCTGATCCCAACCTGGGCTATCACCATCGAATTATCACCGATTTCGACGTTGTGGGCGATGTGGACCAGATTGTCGCATTTGACGCCGTTGCCGATTCTGGTCGGCGAGAGCGTGCCCCGGTCGATAGTGGTGTTGGCTCCGATCTCGACATCATCACCAATAACGACTCCTGAGACCTGGGGAATTTTCTGCTGCACCCCGCGGTTGTCGCAGACGAACCCGAACCCGTCGCCGCCGAGCACGCAGCCGCTCTGCAGAAGGCAGCGCTTGCCCACTTTGACTTCTTGCAGGACGATAGCGCCGGGCATCAGCCTGGTTTTCTCGCCGATCTCCGCGCGCTCGCCCACGTAGGAGCGGGCCTGCAGGATAACGTCATCGCCGATTTTCGCCCCGGCGCCCACCACGGCCAGCGGTCCGATAAAGACGCGCTCGCCTATCCGGGCCGAGGGATCCACAACCGCGGTGGGATGCACCGCTGGAATGAAATCGTTGTTCTGCGGGTGGAATAACTCGACTGTGAGCAGAAAGGTCAGGTAGGGATTCGGAACGAGCAGAAAATTCTTGTCTTTTGGCACTGCCCCGTTGCCCTCGCCCACAATCACCGCAGCAGCCTTCGTGGAGGCGATACGATTGTGGTAGCGCCGGTTGGCAACGAACGAAATATCGCCATCCTCCGCTTCTTCCAGACCGGCCACGCCGGTGATCAGTACGTCCGGGTCGCCCTGGACCTCGCCGTTCACCTTGCCGGCAATCTCTCCCAAACTGTATTTAGTCAACGTTGACCCCTGATTTAACGCGTACGCTGGGTTTCAATGTTTAGCGCCTCCATCACCTGCTCGGTGTAATTATAGTCCTGATCGATATATAACAGGGCTGATGCATCGAGCATCACAGAAAGTTCCAACGTCGTACTGACTTCACTGATGGTGGCGTGCAGTTTCTCCAGAATCGATTGTGTCAACTCAGCGTTACGCCGGTTTAATACTCCGTCTTTGCCATAGATCCTGTGGTAATACGCAAGCAGCTCTTTCTTTTTCCCGTCCAGAATTCCGCTCAAACGCGCGAAATCTCCGGCGAGCGGCAGGGTGTCCAGCGCCGTGCTGTCCTGATTCGGCGCAGGCTGGGACTGCGCTCGCATGGCCATGGAGTCTTTCAACGCCTGCAACTGGGTATCCAGGGCAGTGACAGAATCCAGGTAGACCTGCATTTCCTGCTGTCTGCTCTGGAAGCGCTGCTCCCAGATGACTGTTTCCTGGTCCAGAATTTTCTGGACCTCCGCCCGCGCCGGCATCTGCCGCAGCACCTCCTGGTCGGAAACAAAGCCCAGTCTGGTCAGTTGCGCGCTCAGTGTGGAAACTGTCAATGATGCAATTAATAAAAATACTAATTTAGTTCTCATAATGAAAGGATTTTTTCCCGGTCATTAGCGTCGCGGAGCGGTGGACGTGGACACATCCACACCGGCTTTCAGAATCTCCAGCACCTGCTCGGTTACGTCAAGCGAATCCCGGGCATAGAGCAGTCCCTGGGCGTTGAAAATCATGGCGTAAGTCTCCCGTTCGCCCAGGATTTCGATCGCCCGGTTGATCTTGGCGTAAATCGGCTTCCAGAGCTCGGTCTGCCTCTGCTCCGCCTTGCCGCCCTCGGCGAACACGTCCTGGTAGAACTTCACGGCTTCCTGCCGCTTGGAGAGAATCTCTTCCTGTTTCTCCCGTTTTTTCTCCGGGCTGAACAGCATGGCCCGCTGCTCGAACTCTTCCTGCAGCGTGCCGATCTGCTGCTCATACTCGTTCAGCTGGGTCTGCCAGCTTTGCAGTTCACTTTCATAAGTACGGCTGGCGTCGTCATGCTCGGGAAAGTTCTGCATCAGACGCTCAACCTGCACGAAGCCGATTTTGAGATCCTGCGCCGTTGCAAGCGACGCCATACCCATCACGGCTGTCAGAATGAAAGCCAGAATACGCAAGGTAATACCTCCATCAATAGTGAAGATTTCCGTCTTCATGTTAAGTGGTTGTCCGCCTGCATCGGCACACGGACGCGCCAATTTAGTCAATAACGCTGTTGGGTTCAACACTTATGCTCAATAAAACCGTCCGAAACGGAAATGAGGCATCCATTTTCCCGGCGCCGGCGTGCCGTCGGGGTTCGTCTGGTCGAAACCGTAACCCATCTCCAGGCCCAGCGGTCCCATCGGTGTTTCGAGCCGCACACCGAAACCTGCGCTGCGGCGAAGTTTGCTCAAGTTGGCGTCGCCCAGCTCCCGCCAGACATTGCCCGCCTCGGCAAACAGGACGCCATAGACCTGATCGGTAATCTTGATCTCCTCCTCGGCGGTGATAGTGAAATAGGCCCGTCCCCGCCTGTACAACAGTCCGCCCACTCCCACCGAGCGGTCCTCGTAACCCCGGAAGTGGATATCCGTATCGCGTCCGTAGCCGGTACCGCCGAGGATGTAAGTTTCGCGGTAATCCAGGATCGGGCTTTGCGAGCCGCCGAACGGCCCGACCGTGCCCAGGTTCATTTTCAGCCCCAGCACTAAATTATCAAGGACAGTCGGGGTATACCACGACGATTCCAGCTCGTATTTCTGGAAACCGATATTGCCGCCCATCGGGCCGCCGCTGTACTCGGCGGTAATACTGTGACGGCTGCCGCTTTGGGGATGCTGGAAATTCAGCCTGCTATCGCGGGCCAGAGTCAGGCTGATCTTGCTCGATGTCTGGGGGTAATCGTGGACATTCGCGCCGGTGTAGAGCGCCACCAGCGTGCTGTCGCCGCGGATATCGATCGACATCAGCGAGTAGCCGATATAGATGCGCGTGTAGTCCAGTCCGGGCAGGGGGAATCCGAACCGGTTGAAGAATCCCTTGTAGCGGTCCTGGAACGGGTCGTTGCGCAGCTTGCGCCGCATGTTGAACACGCCGACGTCGAACGAAACCCGCGAATCGAGAAAATAGGGGTCGGAGTAATTGAGGTCGATATTGGTCATCCTGGTGCCGAACTCGAAACGCAGCTGAACCGACTTGCCCCGCCCGAACAGGTTGCTCTGGGTCAGGTCCAGGAAGCCGGTCATCCCGTATCCTCCGCCGAAACCCGCGCCGAAATTAGCGCTGCCGGTACGCCTCTCCTTGACCTTGAACAGCAGGTCGACCTCGTTGGTCTCCTCGATCGGCCGGGGTTCGATCCCGATATCCGGCTCGAAAAAGCCCGAGTTGACCAGGCTCTGGTAGCTCATTTTAACCAGTGGTTGACGGAACAGGTCGCCGGGGTAGAGGTTGATCCGGCGGCGGATGACGTCCTCGAACGTACTCTCGTTGCCCTGGATGATAATTTTACGGACCGTGGCCGGCTCACCCTCGCGGATTACCAGCGTGAGGTTTATCAGACTGTCCTCGTACTCCTGCATCGGCTGGGGCTGCATGTAGATATAGCCCTCATCCCCGTATATTTCCCGCACCTTGTCCATGCTGTCATCGAACTTTTCCTGGTTGAACACCGATCCCTGTTCAAGCTGGAAGGCCCTCATGATCACTTCATCGGGGAAATGCGCGTTGCCGGTGACAGTGATACTGCCCACGAAATACTGCTGGCCCTCGTCGACCGTGATATCGATAGTCACATCGCGGCTGTCCTGTTTGAACTTCATCTCGTGGCCCAGCACCTGCATGTTGAGGAAGCCGCTGTTGGCATAAAACTGGGGCAGCTTTTCGGTGAGGTCCTTCTGGAATTTTTCCTCGTCGTATCCGCCGGTGCGCCAGAACAGGAGCCGGCTTTTAGACTTGGTCGCCAACGCGCCGCGCAACTGGTCATCGGGGAAATGCGCGTTGCCGCTGAACGCGATCCCCCTGATCCTGATCTTCCGGCCCTCGTCGATGTCAAGCGTTATCTCGATCCGGCCGGTGGCGGCTGCTGTATCGGTAACCGCTTCAACCTGAGTGTTGTGATACCCTTTCTTGCGGTATAGCTCAACGATCCTGTTGAGCGACTGCTGAAGCTTGGACGGAGAATAGAGACCGCCTATCCTCAAATCGAGTTCCGGCTTGATATCGGAATCCTTGAGCTTTTCGTTGCCCTCCAGCTCCAGCCGGGAGACAATCGGAGCCTCCTCGACCCTGATCACAATCCGGATACCGTCTGGAATATCATCCGCCAGGATCTCCACATTGCTGTATAGCTCGGTCTGCCAGAGGTTGTGCATGGCCCGCCTGATCGCGAACACGGTGTAATCATCGCCCACGTTCAGTTGCGCGGCGCTGAAGATACGCCGCCTGGACACCCGGTCGTTGCCCTCGACCACCACATCGGCGATTACCTGGCCGCCCTGCTCCTGCACAGGCTGCGGAGACTGTGCTGGCCGCGCAGCCGGAAACTGGGCCGCGACATAGGTCAGGCCCGTTCCCGCCAGCATGATTAACACTATCGCCAGAACTTTCATCCGGCTCGATCGATCAGTTTTCAATTCATCCAACCGCAACACGCCTCCGGTTGTACTCTTGCAGCTGATTTATACCTTCATCTATCAGTCGGCCCCGATATCCGCGGCATCAACCCGGATAGTCGGGGCCGGAACCAGAACGCACCGCTTCGGGACAAATTCTCCCGTCACGCGCAAGGTTACCAAGGATAGAGCAGCACCTGTGAACTACTTCTTCTCTCCCGCCTCTACTTTAGCCTTGCCGGACTTGGGCTTTTCGACCGTGAAGTTCAGCCCGTCTTCCGCGCTGGCGCTGACTTTAATCAGGTCCCCGGTCTTGAATTCATTACTGAGGAATTTCTCGCTGAGCGAATCCTCCAGATAGCGCTGCACCGCCCGGCGAAGCGGCCGGGCACCGTACTCCTGGTTGTAGCCTTTCTCTGCCAGGAACTTCTTGGCCGACTTGTCCAGTTTGAGATCGAAGCCGCGGTCCTGAATCCGTAACCGGAGCTCGTCGACAAAGATATCCACGATGCTGATGATGTGTTCGAGAGTGAGCTGGTGGAACACGATAATCTCATCAACACGGTTGATAAACTCGGGGTTGAACACCTTGTTGATCTCGCCCTTGATCTTATCGGCGATATGGTCGTAATTCGCTTCCACATCGTTCCGGGCGCGGAAACCCATCGAGCTGCCCTTGATCTCGCGGGCGCCGACGTTGC
Source organism: Candidatus Glassbacteria bacterium (assembly GCA_019456185.1). Classification (NCBI taxonomy): domain Bacteria; phylum Candidatus Glassiibacteriota; species Candidatus Glassiibacteriota bacterium. The sequence goes on from VRUH01000074.1 coordinate 7,184, forward strand.
TGGTCATGATCACGACCGTGTTTTTGAAGTTGATCTTGCGGCCGTAGTTGTCCGTCAGCGTCCCGTCGTCGAGGATCTGCAGCAGGATATTGAATATCTCCGGATGGGCCTTCTCGATCTCATCAAACAGGACCACCGAATACGGCTTCTGCCGGACTTCCTTGGTCAACGAACCGCTGTCCTCGTAACCCACGTAGCCCGGAGGGGCGCCCAGCAGGCGGCTGACCGAGAATTTCTCCATGTACTCGCTCATGTCCACCTGGATCAGCGCGTTCTTATCCGCGAACAGGAACTCGGCCAGCGCGCGGGCCAGCTCGGTCTTACCCACCCCGGTGGGACCGCTGAAAACGAACGATCCGATCGGCCGCTTGGGGTCCTTGAGCCCGGCGCGGGCGCGACGGATCGCGCGGCTGATCGACTCGACAGCCTCGCTCTGGCCCACTATCCGCTTGCACAGCTCGTCCTCCATCTTGAGCAGTCGCGAGGTCTCGTTCTCGCTCAGCCGGACAACCGGGATTCCGGTCCAGCGGCTGACGATGTAGGCCACGTCCTCTTCTTCGAGGGTGACCGCGTAATCGCCCTGCTCGTCCTGCTGGTTGGTCATCTCCTCGATCCGGCTTTTCAGCTCGTGCTCCTTGTCGCGCAGCTTGGCCGCGGTCTCGTATTCCTGGTCGTTGATCGCATGCTCTTTCTCGGCAACCACTTTCTTGTGCTCTTCCTCGAGCTGGATCACTTCTTTCGGCGGCACCTGGGAGGCCAGGCTCTTGCGCGCGGCGGCCTCGTCCAGCACGTCGATCGCCTTGTCCGGCAGGAAACGGTCGGTGATATAGCGCTCGCTGAGTTTCACCGCCGCCACCATCGCGTCGCTGCTGATCGTGATCTTGTGGTGGCCCTCGTAGCTGGCCCGCAGGCCCTCGATAATCTGGATCGTCTCCTCGATCGACGGCGGCTCGACCATCACGGTCTGGAAGCGGCGCTCGAACGCTCCGTCCTTCTCGATATACTTGCGGTACTCGTTGAGCGTGGTGGCGCCCACGCACTGCAGCTCCCCGCGGGCCAGCGCCGGCTTCAGCATGTTGCTGGCGTCGATTGCCCCCTCGGCCGCGCCGGCGCCGATCAGGGTATGGAGCTCGTCGATAAAGAGGATCACGTTGCTGTTTTTCTGGATCTCGCTGATCACGCCTTTCAGGCGCTCTTCGAACTGGCCGCGATACTTGGTGCCGGCGATAATGGCGGCCATGTCCAGGGCCAGCACGCGGAAATTGCGCATGGACGGCGGGATGTCGTTCGTAGTGATCCGCTGGGCCAGGCCCTCGACAATCGCGGTCTTGCCCACGCCCGGCTCGCCGATCAGCACGGGGTTGTTCTTTTTGCGGCGCGAGAGGATTTCGATCACCCGCTCGATCTCGTTTTCCCGTCCAATAGTGGGATCGAGCTTGTCCTCGCGGGCCAGTTCGGTGAGGTCGCGGCAGAAATGATCGAGCGCCGGTGTCTTGGTCTTTTTACTGCTCTTGGGTTCGTCGTCCGCGGAAGCTCCGCCCGGAGCGTCGTCCGCGGCCGCCGAGGCCTCGAAACTCTCGCCGCCCAGCAATTTGAGCGTTTCCTGCCGGACGATATCGGCATTGATCCCGAGGCTGCTCAGCACCTTGGCCGCCATCCCGCTGTCCTCGCGAAGCAGGCCCAGCAGAAGGTGCTCAGTGCCGACATAGCTGTGTTTCATCGCCCGGGCTTCTTCGATTGAGAACTCGAGCACGCGCTTGGCCACCGACGTATACGGCACATCGCCGATAGTCAGCGTGCTGCCGCCCGGCTTGACCATTTCCTCAACCTTGATCCTGATCGTATCCAGATCGAGTCCGATCTGGTTGAGCACGGCCGCGGCCACTCCCTCGCCTTCCCTGATCAGCCCGAGCAGGATATGCTCGCTGCCGATATAGTCGTGATGCAATCTCCCCGCCTCATCCCGGGCCAGACTGAGCACCTTCCTCACTCTTTCGGTGAATTTGTTGTTCATGATTGCCTGCCTTTTTGCGCTAGAGGTGCCTGATTAATTTTTCTCGAAACAGGACCTGATTTCCGTGGCCCGGTCGATATCCCGCTCCACCGGGTTGAGCTTCTTGCCGGCGGCCACGTCCAGATGCGCATCCTGACTGTAAATCAGAATCCGGTTGATAGTTGATACACTAAGGCCTTTTATAAGTTTCATGCTCACCCCGAGCCGCACGGCGCTGAGTAGATTCATCACTTCCTCGCCGCTGATCGTGCGCGCCCGTTCCAGAATACCATAAGCCCGCCAGACTTTATCCTGAATATAATGGCCGGCGTCCTTGAACAGCACCGAGCGGGCGTTCTGCTCGTGCTGGATTATCTGCGAAGTTATCCGTTCCAGGTGCTCGATCAACTCTTCCTCGCTCTTGCCGATCGTAACCTGGTTGGAGATCTGGAAGAAGTTGCCCAGCACCTCGCTGCCCTCGCCGTACAGCCCCCGGAACGTCAAGCCGATCTGGGTTATTCCGCGCAGCACCTTCTGGATCTCCTTGGTCAGCACCAGGCCGGGAAGGTGGATCAGCACGCTGGCCCGCAGGCCGGTGCCGGTGTTGGTCGGGCAGGATGTGAGGAAGCCGAACTTGGAGTGAAAATCGTACTCCAGGTTAGCGCCGATCAACGTTTCCAGCTTTTCGGCTTCCCGCCAGCACTGGCGAAGGTCGAAACCGCTGGCGATACTCTGGATGCGGAGATGGTCCTCCTCGTTGATCATCATCGAGACCCTGCTGGCCTCCCCCACCACCACGCTGGCCGCGTGCTTGGTATTGAGCAGGTCCTTGCTGATCAGGTGCTCCTCGATCATGTAATTACACTCATAGGCACGCAGGTCCTCGATATCGATCCGGGTCATGGTGTCGAGCAGCTTTTCCCGCTCGAGCAGCGCCAGGACCTCGTCGCGGATCTGGATTTCCTCGTCGCGCACCGAGCGCGAGGAGTAGCGGTAACCCTTGATATTACGCGCCAGACGGACGCGGGAGCTGAGTACTACGTCAGAACTCTCGCCCTCGCCGGTCAGCCAGCTTGGTATCTGGTATTTAATCGGCAACGCCATTTTCAGCCTTCCGGCAGTCTGCAATAAATTCCGGTTTCAGGAGACTTCCATCCGTTTTTCGATATTTTGGATCTCATCGCGAATTTCGGCCGCTTTTTCGTAATCCTCTCTTTTGACCGCATCACTGAGTTTTTTCTTCAATTCCCGGACCATCATCTGGTTGTTGAACGTCTGTCCCTCGGGTTTGGCGGTCCGGCGGCCGACATGGAAACTGCTGCCCTGGATCCGCCGCAGGAGCACGTCCACCTGCTTTTCGAACGTAAAATAGCACTGGGTGCAGCCGAGGCGGCCCGAACTCTTGATATCGTCCATCGTGCCGCGGCAGAACGGACAGATTTCCGCCGTGGCGCCGTCCTCTTCCTGAGCCAGCTCGTTTAGCACCTCGTTTTTAGCCTCCGGCGTGAACACGGACTGCTGCTGGCTGTCTAATTTAGGCCCTTTCATCCCCATTTTCTCGGCGCATTCCGGGCAAAGATTGTAGCTGACAACCTTGCCGTCCTTGACCTGGGTGAAATGAATTTTGGCCTCGCTGTCATTACATTTTTCGCACTTCATCGTTTCGGATCACCTCTGCATCAATTTATGTTTCCAGCTTACCCGCGCAAACCGGGATTTTCCAGCCGGTTGAGTCCCTCAGTTCCGGTAAAGTTTCCCATCTCTTAAAAGATAAGATTTTTCCGCCTCGGCCGCCAATGATTCATTGTGCGTAACCAGCACAAAGCCGGCTTTTCTGCTCTCGATACCACCGAAGAGCATCCGGGCCACCATCCGGCTGTTTTCGCTGTCCAGATTGCCCGTCGGCTCGTCGGCCAGCACGAAATCCGGCTGGTGGACCAGTGCGCGGGCCACGGCCACTCTCTGCTGCTCGCCCCCGGAGAGCTGGGCGGGGCGGTGGTGAAGGCGATCGCCAAGACCGAGTTCGGTCAGGATTTCCGCCGCCCGGCGGTTGGCCTCGGCCGGGTCGGCTCCCATGATCCGCAACGGCATGCCCGCGTTTTCCACCGCACTGAACTCGGCCAGCAGGTAATGGAACTGGAAAACAAACCCCAGCCTGTGGTTACGCACCTCGCTGCGACGGGCGTCGTCGAGGGCGAACATATCTTCGCCGCCCAGTTCGACAGTCCCGCCGCTGGGAACATCGAGCGCCCCCAGGATATGCAGCAGCGTGCTCTTACCCGCCCCGCTCGCCCCCAGGATCGCCACCGATTCACCGGAGCGCACCTCGAGATCGATTCCGCGCAGCACCTCCAGGGTTATCTCGCCGCTGGGGAAAACCTTGCGCACGCCGGCGGCGTTCAGACTCAGCTCACTCATGCCTGATCGCCTCCACCGGGGGCAGCGTAGCCGCCCGGAACGCCGGGTACAGGGTAGCCAGCAGGCTGATCGCCATGCTGGCCGCGCAGATTATCACGATATCCCCGGCCTGGATATTGACCGGGATACTGCTGATAAAGTAGACATCGCCCGGCACGCTGATCAGGTCGTAGGTGTTGAGCAGCACGCTCAGGCCCCAGCCGCAGGAGGCGCCCAGGGCCGTGCCCACCGTCCCGATAATCAGGCCGTTGAAGACGAATATCCGGCCCACGGCCCGGCTGGTGAGCCCCATCGAGCGCAGAATGCCGATCTCCCTGTTCTTGTCCATCACCAGCATGGTCAGCGTACTGACAATATTGCTGGCGGCCACCAGCACGATCAGGGTCAGGATGATAAACATCACCACTTTTTCGAGCTTGAGCGCCTCGAACAGGTTGCGGTTGTGGGAGATCCAGTCGGTTGCCGAATACGGGTATCCGCCCAGCACGTCAACCAGCTCATCGCGCATCTCCCGCGCCCGCTCGATATCCTCCAGCCGGACCTCGATCTTGTTGATCGCGTCGCGGTAGCCGAAAAAACTCTGGGCGTCAGCCAGCGAAACATAGAGGAACTGTGCGTCCACCTCGTACAACCCGGTTTCGAATATCCCGGTAACCCTGAACTTGCGCCAGGGCGCTGAAAGTCCGAACGGGGTTATCTTGATTCCCTTCGGCGCCCAGAGCGTTATCTCATCACCCACACCAACCCGCAAAATCTGGGCCATATAGCTGCCGATCACCGTGCCCGGATATTCCTTCTCCCCTTCGGTTTCCTCGTAATCGAAACTGAACGCGCCGCTGTAAATATAGTTGTCGATATCGACCACCTGGCGCTCCTGCTCCGGGATCACTCCCCGGACAAACGCACCGGTGTTTTCCCCGCCGCGGCCCACTACCATCCCCTCGGAGTAGATCAGCGGCGAGGCGTCAGCTACCCCGGGCGTATTCTCCACCAACGCCAGCAGGCTGTCGTAGCCGGTGATCGAGTCGTCGACATAGTTGAGCAGGGTCACGTGGGGCATGGTGCCCAGGATTTTCTCTTTCAGGTCGTCGTGGAACCCGTTGAGCACGGCCAGAATCACAATCAGGGCCATCACGCCCAGCAGCACCCCGCCGATCGAGATCAGGGTGAAGATCGAGGGTATCCGCGAGTTGCGCCTGCTGAACAGGTAGCGCAACCCGATAAAGAGCTCTACCCGCATCGGCTCACTCTTCCGCTCTTAGCTGGGGAAAGAGGATCACGTCCTTGATCGTATCCATCCCGGTAAACAGCATCACCAGCCTGTCGATCCCGATCCCGACCCCGCCGGTGGGCGGCAGTCCGTATTCCAGCGCGCGAAGGTAGTCCTCGTCCAGCACCTGGGCTTCCTCGTCGCCCTCGTCACGGAGCCGCATATGGGCCTCGAACCTCTCCCGCTGGTCGAGCGGGTCGTTAAGCTCGCTGAAAGCATTGGCAATCTCCATGCCGCCGATTATCAGCTCGAACCGCTCGGTCAGGCCCGGCTTGCTGCGATGGCGCTTGGCCAGGGGGCTGGTCTCCAGCGGGTAGTCGGTCACGAATGTCGGATTGATCAGGTCGGGTTCCACCAGCTCGCCGAACAACTCGTCGAGCAGCTTGCCCGCGCTCATCCCCGGCTTGATCTCGATACCATGTTTTTTGCACAGCGCGGCCAGCTGCTTTTTATCCAGCGGCAGGGCGATTTCTCCGCCCACTTTTTCCTCGATCAGCTCCAGCATACTCCTGCGCGGCCACGGCTTTTTCAGGTTGATATTCAATCCGCGCCAATAGAGCTCATTGGACTCAAGCTTTACGCCGGGAGTCGCGGCCGCGTCGACCAGCATATCCTCCACCAGGTCCATCATCTCGTGGTAATCGGCATAGGCCTGGTAGAACTCCAGCATGGTGAACTCGGGGTTGTGCGTCCGGTCGATACCCTCGTTGCGGAAATCCTTGCTGAACTCGTAGACCCGGTTCAGCCCGCCCACGATCAGGCGCTTGAGATAAAGCTCATTCGATATCCGCAGGTAGAGTTTGCGGTCCAGGGCGTTATGATCGGTGGTAAACGGACGAGCCGCGGCTCCGCCATAGATCGGCTGCAGCACCGGGGTGTCGACTTCGAGGTATTCCCGGTCATTGAGAAAACGCCTGATCCGGTCGATCACCGCCGCACGGATGCGGAACACCTCCTTGACTTCCGGGTTGACCACCAGGTCCACGTAACGCTGACGGTAGCGCAGCTCCTTGTCCCGGACCTCGTCGAATGTCACTTTCTCCCCGTCGACCACCTTCTCCTTGACCACGGGCATGGGGCGCAGGCTCTTGGCCAGCAGGACCAGAGATTTAACGTACAGGGTCACCTCGCCGGTGCGGGTGCGGAACATGTAACCCTCGACACCGACCAGATCGCCCAGGTCCAGCAGTTTCACGACCCGGTAAGGCTCCTCGCCCACCTCTTCCTTGCGGAGATAGAGTTGCAGCAGCCCGTGGCCGTCATCGAGATGGGCAAACGCCACCTTGCCCTTGCCGCGGAACGAGCGGATCCGGCCGGCGATTCTGGATTGCCTGCCGTTTTCGGGGTCATCACGGTCCCGGTAGCCCGAGATCAGTTCCGAGGATTTCGCGTTCGCCTCGAACGCATAGGGATACGGCTCGATACCGAGTTCGCGCAACTGATGCAGTTTTTCGATTCTGACCTGCCTTAGCTGGTGCCCCTCTTCCATTGCACTCCCCGCATTCCCGGTTTTTCAGCCTCAAACAGGCTTTTTTATTTCTCCATTTGGTACTGATTGCGGCCGCATTAATTGCCGCCGTACTTCTTCAGAAAGCCCTGGATAAACTGCTCGATATCCCCTTCCAGCACAGCCGGCGCGTTACCGGTTTCCACCCCGGTGCGGTGGTCCTTGACCAGCGTATATGGGTGAAGGACGTAGCTGCGGATCTGGCTGCCCCAGGCCACGTCCTTTTTGGTGTCCTCCAGCTTCTGCCTCTCGGCCTGTTGTTCCCGGCGGCGCAGGTCATACAGCCGCGCCTTGAGAATCTTCATGGCGGTAGCCCGGTTTTTCATCTGGCTGCGCTCGTTCTGGCATTGGGCCACAATGCCGGTGGGCAGGTGGGTGATGCGAACCGCGGAGTCGGTCTTGTTGACGTGCTGGCCGCCGGCACCGCTGGAGCGGTAAGTATCGATGCGCAGGTCCTTCTCATTGATCTCAATCTCAAGGTCATCCTCGGCTGCCGGGTAGACGAAAACGGAGGCAAAGGAGGTATGCCGGCGGGCATTGGCGTCGAAGGGCGAGATGCGCACCAGGCGGTGGACCCCCACCTCGGCCTTGAGATAGCCGTAGGCCCGTTCCCCCTTCACCTCAACGGTAACCTCCTTGATGCCGGCCTCCTCACCGGGCTGAAAGTCCAGGACCTGGTACTGGTAGCCGTTGCGTTCCATCCAGCGCAGGTACATGCGCTGGAGCATCTCGGCCCAGTCCTGGGATTCGGTGCCGCCGGCCCCCGGATGGATGGTGAGCAGCGCGTCCTTCTCGTCATCCGGTTCGCTGAGCAGATGCAGCACCTCCGCCTTGTCTAAAGCGGCCAGGTACCGCTCCAGGGCCACACCGGCCTCCTCGGATACGACACCGGCCCCTTCCTCCTGCACCAGCTCCAGGTGGATCTCCACCTCGTCGTGCAGCGAGGCCAGCTCCTCCCACATCTGCAGCTCCTTCTCCAGGCCGCTGATCTGCTTGAGAG